>VGFB01000047.1 GCA_016869015.1 Armatimonadota bacterium | reverse complement strand
GCAGCCGCCAGTCGGTCGAGCAGTCTCATCGGTTGTCGAGTTGGACCCGGCGGAGCGCGCCCCGGTTCCGCCGAGGGTCAGGAGGCAGGATTCGGGAGTCGGGAGCCAGGACAGCGTCAACGGACAGACGGCGGCCGCGACGCCCTCCGGCCGAGGGTCACGATCCCGGCCGCGAGGAGCAGCTTCACGATGTCCCCCGGCACGAAGGGCAGGACGCCCCGAAGCACGGCGCCGGAGATGCTTCCCGTCGCGCCCGCCAGCCAAGCGGCGCCCAGCAGGTAGATGACCAGGGAGCCCAGCGCCATCGCCCCGACGACGCGCGGATATGAGCGCGACTCACCGACGAGCGTCCCCACCAGGTAGGCCGCCACGCCGAAGCCGACGATGTACCCCACCGTGAGGTGCAGCGGTCCGGCCGCCGCCCCGGGCAGCACGCAGGCAATCCCGGCGTAGAGCAACTGGCTCGTGGGGCCCAGCTTCCTGCCGAGGAGCGCCCCGGCAAGCAGCACGAAAAGCGTTTGTCCGGTCACCGGGATCGGGGAGAACGGCAGGGGAACCCGCACCTGGGCGCCGACCGCCGTGCAGACGGCGAAGAAGGCCACGGCTCCGGCAAGCGCCAGACTGCGCGCCAGGGTCCCGCTCTCAAGACGTTGGGTGATCGTACGCACTGAACCTACATCCTCCTCGGGCGGGATGCTGAAGGGAGGCACTCTTCCGCGTCGAGGGGCGTCGTCCCTCCCCGCCGAGGCTCGCAACCCGCCGGACACCCTCGGCTCGACGCGCTAGTCGGCGTTGACTCCGGAGAGGCGCAGTGCTAACCTGTAGGCCCGAGAGAGTGTTGGCCGGACTGCGAACTTGCCGCACCGTCGGGCGTCTGTAGGATGTGGCGTCGCCGAGGGCGGTCAAGTCTGCGGGCGCGCCCAGTCTCGGCCAAGGCGCGTCGGGAGTCGTGAGCGTGGTCCTCCTCACCGAACGATCCCCGGAACACGGACGGCAATCTCGAGAAGGGTCGAGTCCTATGAGGCAGTGGGTCGGAGTGAGTCATGACGGGCGCCCAGGCGCCCAGTGGGCGGCGTGTCTGGTCGCTGCACTGCTGTGCGCGGCGATTGGCGCGCAGGAGGGCGAGGGGCGGCCGGCCGGGGCCCCGGCGGCGGGAGGCGAGGCGAAGCCGGCCGACAAGGCGCCCGAGGCGGACCAGACGAAGCCCGAGGCGGAGAAGGGCGAGGAGAAGTCCGAGCCCGAGTACGAGCTGGCGATCGAGGTGGGACCCGAGGGCGTCTCGGCCTACGCCGTCTCCTGCGATGCCCATCTGTTCTTCGCCACGCTGGCCAAGCGGACCGGGCTGCGCATGATCGTGGATGACACCGTGAAGCGCAAGCTGACCGTGAACTTCACGGGCGCCAAGCTGATGGACATCATCAACGACATCGTTACGGGCTACGGGCTCGCGTGCTCGGACGTCGACGGCATCTTCATGGTCTCAGAGGGCATTCCGCGCACGCCGTCGTCGTATCTGCTGTCGGACATCGACTCGATCCGCACGCGGTATGTCCTGCCTTCGCGCGCCAAGGCCCTTCTGCCGGTCTTCCTGCAGGACCATGTGAAGACGAACAGCGACCAGAACTCGGTGGTACTGTCGGCCCCGCCGCCGGTGCTGGAGAAGTTCCGCGACGACATCCAGCAGTTCGACATTCCGGCCGCGCAGATCATGATCGAGGTGTTGATGGTCGAGTTCACGGAGTCCAGCCTCGACCGGTTCGATCTGGAGCTGGACTGGGGCAACGACGGTATCGCGGGGCAGTTGCTGTCTTCCATCGGGCAGATCGCGGTGCGAGGGATCGCGGGCTTGCCGCAGGACTTCTCGGCGCGCATCAACGCCCTGAAGGCGGCGGGGAAGGCCCGGATACGGGCGCACCCGCGGGTCGCGACGGTGTCGGGGCAGACAGCGACGATCTTCATCGGGCAACAGCGGTATGTCTCGACCCCGATCGAGCGCGGCGGGCGGTCGACGAACTACATCGACGCGGGGGTGCGTCTGGTCATCACGCCCTACACGGGGGGCACGGGGGACATCCTGGTGGAGTTGTCGCCCGAGGTCAGCACGATGAGCGCCGTCGACCCGGTGACACACCTTCCGGACAAGACGACGCGCACGGCCGAGACGATGGTGCTGGTGCCCGACGGGCAGACGATCATCATCGGCGGGCTGATGCTCAACGAACTGCACGCCAGCAAACGCAAGATCCCGATCCTCGGCGACCTGCCGCTCATCGGGCGCGTGTTCACCGCCAAGGACATGGATGAGAAGCACACCGAGCTGGTGCTGTTCGTCACGCCCCGCATTCTCTCGCAGACCGGCCACCTGCCCGAGCAGGAGGAGGCCGAGCTGATGCAGCGGATGCTGGGCGAAGAGGAGCCGCCGCCTCAGCCGTGAGCCACCCGCCTCCCTCGCCGGCGTGCCGCGGGAACCGGCGGGGGCATATCCCCGGCCTCGTCGCTTTGGCTCTCGCGGGCGGCCTCCCGATGGTCGCCGGCGCGCAGAGCCGCCCGTACTACAACATCACCGGCATCGAGGCGAAGCAGATCACCAACGGCGTGATCCTCACGATCAAGGCCGACGGCTCCATGGCCGACATGCACACCCACGACTGGATGGTGCTGTCGGACGGCGAGCCCTACCCCCTGCAGGAGATCCAGTTGCACTGCGGCTCGGCGAAGTCGCAGGTCGGGGACTTCGTGGACGTGAGCCAGTACCCCATCAGCCACGTCGAGCTGATTCCGCGTGTGTTCAGCAACGACGGGATCGGCCTCGACATGAAGGTGAGGCTGTACACCCCGGCGCGGGTGCGCCACTTCCGCACGGAGCGCTTCTCGGGCGACTGGTTCTGGCGGCCGACCATGGGCTGCTGCTTCGATGGGGAGCTGGGGCGGGACCAGCAGAGCTTCGTCATCACCGTGATCAGCGACCGCTTCGCGGACCCGGCGCCCCCGACCGCGGGAGGGGCTGCGGAGGAGCTTGCGCTGGCGCCGGGGCCGGAGGGTACCTTCACCCTCTACGCGCTGAACTGCGATCTCCGGCGGCTGGCGCAGGAGCTGGGGCGGCGGGCCGGGGTGCGGATCGTGGTGGACGAGTCGGTGACGCGGCGGGTGACGGTTTCGCTGCCGGAGATGACGGCGGGCGAGCTGCTGGAGGGCATCGCGGCGGGATACGGGCTGGCCCTGGACAAGCAGGGGGGCCAGCACGTCCTGAGCAAAGGCCTGCCCGCCAACGTGGCGACCTATGAGACGAACGTCACGCAGGTCGTGACGCTCGAACACCTCTCGCCGGAAGCGGCCCTCGGCCTGCTGCCGAACTTCCTGCTGGGGTACATCCGACCGAGCCCGGGACAGAATGCGCTCATCGTCGCGGGCCCGGAGCAACTGGTGCGCCGCGTCCGGGAGGACGTCGCGAAGATCGATCATCCGCCCCAGCAGCTGCGTATCGAACTGACGGCGGTGAAGCTCGCCTCCGCCGGGGCGCGGGAGGCGCTGTCTCAGGCGGCCGGCGCCGATGGACACACGGCGTTCGCGTTCGACGCGCAGGCGGGGACGCTCTTCTACGAGCGGCTGGACGAACCGGCCGAAGCCCTGCGGGTGCGGTTGCGTCGCCTCGAGCACGCGGGTACGGTAGACACGCTGGCGAAGGCGCACGTGACGCTGGTCAACGGCAAGTGGGCGAGCCTCTTCCTGGGCGAGAAGCAGTACATCCAGGTGACGCGCAACACCGAGTACGGCGACGACCAGATCGCGATTCCGGTTGACCTGGGCGTGGAGGTGGGCCTGGTCGCCTGGACGGGCGGAGAGGGTATCGCGATGTGGTTGCGGCCGATCGTGACGACCCTGGGGGGCGTCGATCCGGCTACGGACCTGCCGATCGTCGATCGGTACGAGACGCGAGGGGCGATCATCGTGCCCGATGGGCACACGATCCTGCTGGGCGGCGTGCGCCTGAGCGCGGACAGTCGGCTGGTGCGCAGTCTGGCGGGCGCGCCGCCCCGTAACCGGTCTGCGTTGGCGGAGGACGCCGAGATCGCCCTGTTCATCACGGCCCGCGAGTTGGGCGAGTTCGATACCTTGGGGCGGCCGGCGTTCAGCGGGCGGATCGCCCCGAAGCTGCGCGAGGCCGGAGTGGAACTGGAGTACCGGCCGCTGGACGAGGCGCCGGAGTAGGCCGCACGAAAGGCATGACCGAACCGATGACTGTGAAGCGAGGCGGGCTCGCCGCCATCCTGGGGTCGCTGGTCCTGACCGCCCTCGGCGGGACGGCCCACGCCATTGTCTACTGCAACATCACCAAGGTCGAGGCCAAGGAGCTCAAGAACGGGGTACAGATCACCGTGAGCTCCGACGGCTCGCTGGAGTTCGAGGGAGACGAGGGCGGCTGGCGACAGCGGGTGTGGCTGGAGTTCCCCGGGGCCAAGAGCGCGCTGGACACGAACTTCATCGATGTCGGCATCTTCCCGGTCAGCTACGTGCAGATCGCGGTTCCGCAGAACGCCACCGAGGGCGTCGGCATCGAGATGACGGTGGCGCTCTTCACGCCCAGCGAGTTCGAGATCACCCGCAGCACGGACCAGCAGCAGGTGATCATCACCGTGAAGAGCGAGCGCACCATCGAGGGCAACGGGCCCGGGAAGGCGGAGAAGGCGGCCGACGTCGCCACCAAGCTCGACATCAGCTACCAGGACGGGCGACTGACCGTCTATGCGGTGAAGGCGGACATCCACAAGCTGGTGGCGAGGATCGCGCGGGAGTGCGGGATCCAGATCGCCATCGATGACAAGGTGAAGCGGGAGACCACGATCAGCCTGGAGGCGCTGCCGCCCATCGAGGTGATCCGGGGGATCGCCTCGGCCTACGGTCTGGCGCTGCTGGAGCGGGACGGGAAGTTCATGATCTCCGAGGGCGTCCCGAACGACCTGGCGACGTACAACATGAGCGGAACGCAGTCGTTCCGGATGCAGTATGTCCGCGCCCAGACGGCGTCCGGCCTCCTCCCCACCTTCCTGTACAGCTACCTGCACGTGAACCCCGAGCAGAATGCGGTCGTGGTGACGGCCCCCCGGCAGATGCTGGGGAAGATCGAGCACGACCTCAAGAAGATCGACGTGGCCCCCCAGCAGATCATGATCGAGGCCATCGCCGTCGAGTACGCCAGCACCCGGGACGCCGAGCAGAGCCTCAGCTTCGCCCGGATCGGCTCCGACGAGGGCTTCGGCTGGAACAGCCGCACGGGCGACCTGGACTACGAGCGCTGGGACTCGGCCAACAACACGGCCGACGAGTCCGGCAGTCAGTGGGTCTTGGTGAGTCGGATGCCGCATGACTTCGACGGACAGCTCAAGGCCCTCGTCAACCGAGGCCGGGCGGACGTGAAGGCCCGGCCGCGCATGGTCACGCTCAACGGCCGCAGCGCCGAGATCTTCGTCGGCACCGAACGGTTCATCCTCGTGCGCTACCTGCGCTACGGGAACATCCAGGAGACGATCCAGGGCGTGAACGTCGGTGTGACGCTGAACGTGACGGCCTGGACCGGCGGCAACGACGAGATCACCACCACGATCAGCTCCGAGGTCAGCAACATCCGCGAGCTTGACCCTCAGACCGGCCTGCCGCTGCTCAGTCAGCGCATCGCCTCCACCACCGTGCGCGCGCGCGACGGGGAGACCATCGTCGTCGGCGGGCTGATCCAGAAGCAGGATTACACCACGAAGCGCAAGGTGCCCATCTTGGGCGACCTGCCCCTCATCGGCGGTCTCTTTCGCTCCAAGGACCGGACCCAGACCGAGTCGGAGCTGGTCATCCTCATCACCCCCACGATCCTCACCCCCCAGGGCCGGTTACCCGACGAAGCGCGGGAGGCCGACACACGGGCGAAGTTCCTGGGGGAGGAGAGCGGCCCGCCCCCTGCGGCCGGGGACCGCTAGCCGGAACGGCGACGGCGGGGAACGGAACCGCGGCGACAATCGAGAACACCATGCTTCGCTGGGCAACGCTCGGGCTCGCGGCGGGGGCTGCCTCGGCCGGCGCTCAAGGCCTCTTCATCGACCGCGACGGCGGCCGGCATCCGTGGCGGACGACCGCGGACCATGTCCTGCTCTGGGACGGCGAACCGTATCTCCCCTTCGGCGGGATGTACTGCGCCCGCGCGTTCTGGCAGGACGGCGACACGCCTTTGCAGCAGGACCGTGAACTGCTTCAGACGATCCGTGACGCCGGCATCGAGGACCTCTACCTGAACCCCGTCCGCGAGGTCCCGCCGTCCCGGTTGCAGCAGGTAATCGAGCTGCTGGAGGAACTGGGCTTCCGGTACGGTCTCCAGATCTGCACGCCCCCCGAAAGCCGCATCGAGGGCTACGGGGTCGGGCCCGACCGCTTCCTGGCGCGCGCCGAGCAGCCGGGACGGGTGACCTTCCCCGCCGAGGGGCTCGCGTCGGCGAGGTATGTCAGCGTGTCGGCGGAGGCCGGAGCGCTGCTCGGCGCGGGATCGGTGGACGCGCGCGAGGGTGTGTTCGCGGTCGAGGCGCCTGAGGCGCCGCCGGGCGGCGCGTTGGTGAAGCTGATCCCGCGGGCTTCGGCGGCGTGGATTGCGCCCGAGGACGGCGCGCGTACTGCCGAGTACCTGCGCCAACTGCGCCTGGGCCCCGGCTTCCGGATGCTGGTGGACCCCATCGGCAACGAGTACTCGCCGCCGCGCTTCTTTCTCCCCGCCGCCGAGGCATGGCGAGAGGAGTTCGCGCAGTTCCTGGGCGCGCGGTACCGTCGGCCTGCCGAACTGGCGGAGGCCTGGGGGCTCGACCCGGCGCTGCCGTGGAGCCCCGAACGCGCGGCGCGTCTGGTCCCCTTGATCGGTGGGCCGGCCGGGAGCGGCTGGGCCGACCGGGGGCATGTCGTCGATGACGGGACGGAAGAGGTCTTCACCGTCGATCTGCGCCGCAGCCGCATGTGGTGGGACGTGTGCGAGGCGCGTGAGGCGTCGCTACGGACCCGGCTGAACGACCTCTGTGATACGCTGAAGGCGGTCTGCGACGTGCCGGTCGTCGCGAAGCGTCACCACGAGTCCACAAGCGTGTGGACGAGCGGCCGGGAGGCGGGCGGGCTCGACGGGCTGGGGATGGAGAGCTACGTCGGCGGGGACCGCCTCGCGACCTTCAACGGCGCAGCGACCTACGCCGAGGTCGTCGGCACGAAGCGGCCCTTGTGGTGTCTCGTGACCGAGTACAACGGCGTGACCTGGACCGACCGCCGGATTGCCTATCGCTCGCGGGAGGGGATGTACGCCGACCTCAACCGCCTGCTGGCACTGGGGGCCCGGGGCGTGTTCACCTTCGGGCTGAGCCTCGCGGGCTCAGACGGCGACAAGAACTGGACGATCTTCGAGCTCGTCCACGATCCCCGACAACTCGAATGGCTCGCAACCTTCGCCCGCGCGGCGCGGGCAGACCGAGCGTGGCTCGCCCGGCAGCCCCGGACGGCCTTCGCCTATCCGCCGCAGCCCTCCGATGCGAAGGCCTTCGTCTCGGGCGACCTCCCCGACTGGGGCCTGACCGGATCGTGGACGGGTGAGCGCTCCATCCTGTGCCTGGGGCCCGAAGCGTGGCTGGCGCCGGTGTCGACGCTCGATGCTCCGGGCCCGGTGGTGGTCTCCCCCGTGATCCGCGAGTGGGAGTGCTTCGCGTGGGAGCGCGAGGCCCTCGACCGCGCAGGGGCGCGCGTCCTGGAAGCGGACGTGGCGCGCGAGGCGTCGTTGGAGGGTCGCTGGCCGGAGTTTGCCGCGCCCGTGGAGGCGCCGGTGGGCATCACCGTGTGGCGACCGGCCGAGGGAGTCGAGGCCGTTGCATGGCGGGACGATGATGGGCGGTCGACGGTGGTCCTGCGCTCCCTCGGCGAGGCGGTTCGCGTGAGGGTGGCGGGCGTCGGTCCGGGTCTCCCAACGGAGGTCACGCTGCCCGGCGCCGAACTGCTGGAGCAGGGCTTCCTGCTGAGCAACCCCTCCTTCGGCGCCCAGGGCATTGAGTTCCGTTGCCCCGTGGGGCCCTCGCCTCGGCCCGTGGAACTCATCGGCGTGGAGCGGGAGGGGCTGACCGTCACGCGCGTGGAGTGACGGTCTTACCGCCCACCTTCGTCGAGCATCCAGCCGATGTCCGCCCGTAGGTCGCGCAAGCGCTGCTCCTGGTCGGCGCTGTAGGAACCCAGCACCTGAGCATAGGTATCCATCCATGTCACCAGGCGCTCGCGGTCCTCGGCGCTGAGCGGTGTGTCGTGGTGCCCGGCCTGCAGCAGCTTGAGCAGCGCGCTCGTCGCCGCGGCGCCCTGCCCCACGATGGAGCGGCCGGCCCCATAGCGTGCCCCCACATGCTCACGCAGACTGGGCGAGCCGTAGGCCACCAGGCTTGCGTACGCCGCGGGCGTGGTCAGATCCAGAGCGGACCTCGCGGCTTCGGTGCTGTCGGGCCGGTGGCAGCGAATGCACTTCGCGTCGAGGACGGGCTGCACCAGCGTGTCGAAGCGCAGCGGCCAGGAGCCCTCCGGGCCGGGGCTGAGCTTCGAGGGTTCGCGGGTCAGCGCCAGGGGCGCCCCGTTGCCGGGCGAGGTCTCGCGCGGCTCGTGGCAGCCCACGCAGGAGAGGACCTGACCCGGCTGGGCGTAAGTGAGCGTCCGCATCGTCTGGAGGGCGAGGCCGTCCTTGTCCAGCGCCTGGAAGAAGACGCCTACGCCGGCCGGCACGTGGAAGTGGGCTGAGCCATCGGCCTCCACGGGCACCGTGCCGAGCACGAACTTGCCGGGGTCATCGTTGGTCATGCCCAGGTTCGGGGTGTTCATGTGGGGTTGGGTCTTGGCGGGCACGCCGACGATGCGCAAGGCCGTCACCGCGCCCCGCTCGACCCCCGTCAGGCCCTCATACACGTTCAGCAGCAGCATGCGCCCCTCATCGGGCTCGTGGGTGAGGTCCGACAGGACCGGCGGTCGGGGGCGGGACGTCAGCGGCACGGGGAACATGCTGGACAGGTCGGGGTCGCGGTAGAGCAGCTCCAGGTTGCCGAAGGCATCGAAGAGGTAGATCCCCATTGCATTGGTGGGATTGGCCTGTCCCTGGGGCGCAAGCTTCTGGTCGCTCCACGCGCAGAGGTAGTACTCCTCCGCCAGCGGCCAGGGGTTCGCGTAGTAGCTCTCCGGCCAACCCTCCGACTCGGGGAAGCAGACCTCGGGCGTGAGGCGTGTGATCGGGGCGGCATCGTCGAAGCCGCGGTTGGGGTCCAGCAGGACCAGGCTGCCGGCGGTGATCGAGTGGTGCCCGGAGGCCGTGAAGACAAGCCTCCGCGAACCGGGGATCGACCGCGCCTCGAACACACAGTGCGGGTTCCACGTGAAGTTCCCGTACACCATGTCCGGCTGCGTGCCGTCGGGGCGCGTGGACCACAGGCTCATGAACGGCATGTTGCTGCGATCGACGTAGTCCCAGCGCGCGTAGAGGATGCGCCCGTCGGCGGCAATTGAGGGGGTCCACTCGAAGTTCTCGAAGGGGGAGATCGCCCGCATCCGCTCGCCGGCCGCGTCCGTCACGTGCAGCGTGTAGACCGCTACCGGGCGGGCGTTGTCGCCCCCGCAGCGCACGTAGCTGTCCGGCAGCGCGGCGGTGAGGGTCTCCATGGCGCTGCGGGAGTCGCAGCGGATGAACTGGCCGCGACGGGTCGAGAGGAAGACGATCTCGCCGCTCGGCAGGTAGCGTGGATCGAAGTCGTCGTACTTCCCATGGGTGAGCTGCCGCACCCCGGAGCCATCCACGTTGGTCTCGTAGACGTGGTAGAACGCGTCCTCCGGGATCGAGTCCTTGTCGACCTTGTTCGGGTTGCCGGTGGTCTCCGGGTAGTACCGGCAGTACGCGAACAGCAGCTTCGTGCCGTCGTAGGAGAGGTCCGGCGCACTGAAGTTGCCTTCAGGCCAGCCTTCGGTGAGACAGCGGATCGTCGGCTCGCCCGTCTTGAAGCCCTCGAGCACGTACAGCCCGCCCCCGGGCCGCGACCACCAGCCGTAGTTCTGGTCGGACATGTGGCTGTAGACCGTCGGGGCGCGCTTCACGAAGACGATCCGGTCGAAGTTGAGCAACGGGTTGCGCAGGGCCAGCGCGCGGATCACCCCCCGGGTCTCCAGGTACAGCCCGCGACGGGCCGCGAGGGCGCCGTCGGGGGGGAGCTTCGCCCCCTGGGCCTCGATCTCGCGCAACGCCGTCTCGGCGGCCTGCGTATCGACGCCGCGCCGCGCCAGGTCGGCCGCCAGCAGGCGCCCACGCCCGATCGCCGCCTCCAGCGGATACGCCTGGGGGTCCTCCTGGCCGGCGGGCAGGTGCCGCACGGACCACTGGCTGGGGCTGCTCTGATCGGCGGGCTTCCAGAGGGCGATGTTCGTCTGGTCATCGCCCGGTGCGTACACCTCGACCTCATCGAGGTGGAAGTAGCCCTCGTGGGGGAGCTGGGTGCGCACGAAGCGCGCCGGTCTCCCGTCGAGCTTCACGATGAGTGGGTCGTTGTCGGGCACCCCGCCGAAGGGGACGCCGTTGCAGTTGTGGACCTCCGTCCAGGCCTGCCCGTCATCGGAGACGAGCACCAGCATCCGCGCCGTGCGGCCGGTGCAGCCGCCGTCGCAGCGCGCATACACGACGATCCGGCCCAGGGGTGTGCTCGCGCCCAGGTCGACCTGCCACCAGGGGCTGCTCTCCAGAGCGGTGTGGAAGCCCCACTTGCCGTCCTTCACGCCGTCCACGGCGCCCAGCGCGTCCTCTTGGGCGGTGGCCTGACCGACCATCGGCGCCATCCGCCGCCGCTCCTCCTGCTTCAGCCAGTCCGCCTCGACGCGCGACTGCCAGTCGGAGGGGGTCTGGGCCCACAGCAGCCGGGGTAGACACGCGAGGGCCCCACCCCAAAGCGCAATCCAGTGGCTCCGTCTCATGTCCGGCCGACCTCCGTCTACCGCAGGTACGGTCCCTGCGCGCTTTCCGACGTGTAACCGTGCAGCTCGATCCGGTTGCCGTCCGGGTCCCGAATCCACACCTGCCAGCTGCCGTCGCTGCCCAGGTGCGGATCAGTCACGTCCACACCCTTCGCCCGGAGGGCCTCGGTGGCCTGCCGGATGTCCTCAACTTCCAGGCAGAAGTGCTGCCAGGATTGCGGCTTCTCGGGCTCGCCGGGTGATGCCTGGAACAGCTCGACGAAGCTGCGCCCGGCGACGTGCAGGTACACGCCGAACCGCTCGCCCGCATCGTTGATGAAGTCGAAGGCATGGGTCAGTCCGAGCTGGTTGACGTAGAACTCGATCGAGGCGTCCAGGTCCTGGACCCGGAAGCAGACGTGCGCGATGGCCTTGAGCATGGAGGCTCCCTCTCTGTGGGAACACCGGAGTCGACGACCGGGTCGGCTAGACCCGATGGAACTCGGTCTGCCGCCCGTGGATCGCTCGGCAGCCGGCCTCAGTGAAGAGAACATCCTCCTCGATGGA
>VGFB01000046.1 GCA_016869015.1 Armatimonadota bacterium | reverse complement strand
GGGCGCGGATGCAGGACACCGTCCGGCAGACGGTGGAAGACATCCAGCGCACGGTCGCCAACGCCATCCACGTGCTCCCCTTGCGGGAAGTTCGGCCCCTCGCGGCGCCGAACATGGCCTACGTGGACACCTGCCAGCTCGCCGCGATCGTGCCGGCCCCCAGCTCGTTGACCGGCCCCCTCCAGCCGTCCGTGCGCCCCGACGCCACCGCCGGCACCCAGTGGATGGAGGCGGTGCGGTACGTCGTACACCCGCGCAGCGGCCGGATCGTGCGCAATGACGACGTCGGCATCAACCTGACGACCTTCCCGCCCGGCACCACGGCTCCGCTCTCCACCTCCCAGCCGACCGCCGGCGTGGAGTACACGCCCACCTACGAGGACCCGTTCATCCTGTACCGGCAGGTCGGCATCCTGCGGGAGGTCCCGCAGGCGGACGCCGAGTACAGCTTCGGGGACCGGTGGTACCGCTTCGGCAGTCTCGTCGAGGACCCGCCCGGCAGCGGGACGATGGTCTTCTACTCGAACCGCCCGCAGACCGAGAACGGGCTCTCGCTGGCCGACGGGTGTGACGTCGGCTGCACGGCATCGGTGTGCGACGCCTGCGGCGTGCGGTACCCGGGCTTCCGGACGTACAGCTCCAACTGCCCGAACTGCGGAGCGACGGCCGGCTACACGTACCTGTTCGACAGCGTGAAGTTCGCGCCGCAGCACGCCACGAACGAGCAGCTCCAGCCGCTCCGCGACGGGAGCGTCTATCGGGCCGAGCACGGCGGCTGGACGGGCCACGCCCAGAGCGACCCGACCATGGCCTGCCCGCAACTCTTCCCGCGGTTGCTCGACCCGCGAGTCACGATCTACCGTTACAACACCACGACGGGCGGCTATACCGACCTGCAGTACGACAGTTACAACGCCGGGCTGCGGGGCACGCCGCAGCTCGACGTGTCCTGGGATGCGGACGCCGGGGCCATGCGGTTCGGGCGCTTCTACCTGCAGACGATTCAGCTCACCGATGCCGGGGGCGCCGTCAACCTTGCGCTCACCACCGACCAGGCCAACGTCGTGTACCTGGAGTCCGAGCCGGGCTCGCCGCCGACGCCGCGAACGCTGGCGCCGAACGGCTACCAGGTGACACCCTCCCCGAACGCCATCATCCTGCCCGACACGGTGCGGGTGCGGGCGATCGTGAACCTCACCGACGGCACCTGGCGGCGGGTGGACTACGTGGAGACGGACCAGACGGAGCAGAGCCAGATCGGGGACTGGCAGTTCGGCGTGAAGCGTGCGCTGCCCCCGGCGGCCTGGGAGTCGTGGGTGCCCGAGAACTGGGCGCTCAGCATGGATGTCCTCTTCAACGACCTGGCCGGCACCGGCCCGCCGGGCCCGGCCAAGTTCGCGCAAGCGCTCGGAGTCCCGGTGGGCCAGATCCAGGACGTCCAGCTCTACATCCAGTACTGGGCGCGCCGGAACGCCGACATCCACTCCGGGGCGACCGCCACGGCGCGGGACGATCTGGTGCGGGTGGACTACAACACGCGCAACCTGTTGGACGTGAGTTTCAAGTTGTCGGAGTTCGTGGACTACACGGAAGACGCGAACGGGACCTACGTGCTTCCCGCGCCGCCGCCGAACATCCAACAGGCGGCCCTGCACGACACCATCGCGGTCAGGAACGCCGGTCGGTAGCCGGTGGCCGGCCACCGGGACGGCGGCTTGGGCGATGACGGAGACGGGTGAAGCATGAGGACACAGAAGGGTCAGGCGCTGCTCATCGCAGTGCTCCTCATGACGGTGATCCTGCTGGTCGGCGCGATCTTCGTGGCGATCACGGTCTACGTGCAGGGGCAGACGCAGCGCCACGGCCAGATGCGCCAGGCGAAGCAGATGTGCGACAGTGCCGTGCAGCACGCCGACCGGATGCTGCAGCTGCACACCGCCGACTGGCAGCCCGATGACCCGCCCGCGTGGTGCGACGGCGGCGACGGCTTCGACCCCCTGGATCAGGTGCTGGATCCCAGCTACCTGGGGACCGATGAGTTCGACCCGGGCTTCTGGGGCGCTGACGGTCAGCCGGAGACGGAGGACGACTACTACACCCCCGAGGAGCTGGAGCGCGGTTGGTGCGCCCTGCGACTGGAGGGCGCGCTGCCGCCCGACCCGGCCGACCCTCGATTCGCCAGCCGGGCGGCGGTCGATCTGGACGCCCGCGGGGCAACGGTGCGCCGGGGCTTCACCCGGCTGCCCGATCCCCGCCAGGGCATCGCGGCGGGCGCCGACCTCCTGCCGTCCATCAGCGAGGGTCACGCGCTCCTGCGGGTGACGTACGATCCCGATCCGCCCTTCGAGGGCACCTCCGATGAAGACCCCGCCAATCCCGACCCGATGTCGCGCATGGTGCGGATCGAGTCGATCGGCGTGGTGCTTCAGGAGACCTTCACCTTCCGCCGCCAGGTCGCCTACAAGCCCCTGGCGCTCGTGAACTACGCGCGGTTCATCACCGATCAGGCGGGCACCGGCCAGCCCTCCTACCTCGGCATCCCGCCGGTGATCGACCTCGATCGGGATGGCGCCACCCCGCTGCTGAACGAGCGCCACGTCACCCGCATTGAGGGGCCGGTGAAGTCCAACAGCGAGCTGGTCCTGGTCGGCGAGGAGCTTCCGGCTCCCACCCCGGTCGATTCGGCCAGCCTGCAGTTCGAGATCGCCACCGACAGCACCGGCGGCCGCTACGTCCGCCGGGACACCGTGGAGGCCGCGGCCGGCATCCGCTTCCGTGACCGGGCGCCGGCGCCCAACGACTCGCAGGCCACGGTCACGATCTACAGCGGCGGCGCGTCGACCACGCACACGATCCATCCGAGCAATCCACAACAGCCCGGCGATGCGGCCTTCGCGACCTATGGCGCCTTCACGGGCGACGGCACGGCGGCGGTGGCCGATGGGTTCCGGGGAACGGACGTTGCGGGCTTCGGGCGCTTCAGCCCGACGCTGGCCGCCCCGCCGCTGTTCCGCCGCGACCCGGCGACCGACCGCACTGTCTACGAGGAGCGGACGCGCTACTCCGGCGACCCCGTCTCGACGTCCGGCTACTGGGTCAACAGCGGAGAGTGGGGACACGGCGACGGCGTGTACGTCAACAACGAGGCCGATCGCCAGTTCCTGGATGCGCGCGGCGAGTGCGACACCAACACGCTCATCGATGACTGGCTCCGGGGCATCTCGCCCACCGACGCCCGCGCCGAGGACAGCGGTTGGAACGCCACGCACACCACCTACACGCCACCGGGGGTGGAGATCTGGATCGTCGGCCGCGAGCTGCCGGCGGGGACGTACGTCGTCCAGGCCGATCCGCGCTCGCCCGTCATCCCCGACACCGTGCTCTGGGCTCCGGCGCACGCCCCCCGCGCGCCGCAGATCGTCCTGCGCCGTCACGACCAGCGCTGGCGCACGGCGGCGGGGGCCGACTCCGGTCGCTACGCGATGGTCATCGACCATCCCTCGGCCGCCAACGCGGCCGGGCCGACCACGCAGGTGATCCTCGCAGCGGGGAACGTGCGCGTCTGGGGCAACCTGCCCGACCGCGGACCGATGCCCGCGCCGGCGCCGCCTCAGACCGCGGCGGCCGTCCCGTACCCGGACTACAACCTGACCCTCGTCAGCGGGGGGACGATCTACATTGACGGGTCGATCCTGGAGCCCCGCGACTGGTCCGATCCCACGAACGTGAACTGGGCCACCGGCGCCTGGGATGACCGCAGCACCCGCCTGGGCCTCCTCGCGCGTGACTGCGTCTGCCTGAACACCACGCGCATCGTGCCCCAGGAGGCGACGGCGCTGGTCAGCGCCTCCCCGGACGATACGAACGATCCGCGGCCGGAGGCAAGCCACTGGGAGCTGACCCCCGAGGCCGGCTCGCGGCTGTTCTCGACCTGGGAGTTCGGTACGGCCCCGGCGGCCAACGTCTTCCTCGCGGCGAGCGCCAGCGGCGACGACCCCGGGCCGGCGGCGATGGCCATGAGCCTGCAGCAGGGCTGGGCGCCGGCGTGGCTGCCCTTCGACTTCGCTCAGGGCTATGCCGCGGCCGACCCGCGCTTCTACTTCCTCCCGCCGGGAGTCGCCTCAGCCTACAACGTGTCCAACGCCCTCACACCCAACTACCAGCCTCTCCCGCCCGGGCCTGCCCTGGCCCCGTCCGTCGCTCCGGCGGCGCCGTGGCGCCTCTATCCCGCGGCGCCTCCCAACCCGCCGGGCTTCTACATCTCGACGGCCCCCGGCGTGCGCAACAGCCTGCAGATGTTCTGGGCCAATCCCGGAATGGGCGCCGGGGCGACCAGCCCCTGGGTGAGGAACTGGAAGGTGGTGGAGTCCGCGTCGTCCGACCCGACCGACATGGCCTCCATCGTGCCGGCCGTCCACGCGCGGATCAACGCCACGATCTACGCCGAGACCGGGTGCTGGTTCGTGATCCCCGGGGCCTTCTTCCAGACGGTCGAAGCGATCGATCAGGTGGCCGGACCGGCGGCGGGAGACAACATCAACGGCCGCATCGACACGCTCGATGAGCGCGCCCGGGCCGCCACGTATCTGCGCTACAACTACGACATCACCGTACGCGGCTCGATCAGCGAGAGCTTCACGGCGCCGGTGGACGCCGTCTACGAGTGGACGGACAAGTGGGCCTGTAACACGGTTGTGAGCTCGCCGAACGCGCGCCTCGGCGGCACGCTGCAGAGCATCCGGTATGAGTACGATGAATCGGTGCGCGAGGCGCGGGACCGGGGCGGTTTGGGCGCGATCTCCTTGCCGCCGGGGAACACGCGGCGCACGACGGCCGCGGCCAACCTGCCGAAGCTGCCCGGTCTGCCCGTCAGCGCGGACCTGATCTACCACGGCGAAACGATGTAACGAAGGCCGGCGGAGAATGGGACGGAGGCATTTTCGCCGGCCGCGAGCAGAGCGCGCGGCGGACCAAGGCTGCGGCCGGACCCCAGCCCGCTCGCGGACGTTCGCGAAAATGCCTCCGTCCCATTTCCCGTTCAGCGGAGGTTCCCCCGCATGACGACCGAGCGAAAAGGGGCCGTTACGGGCCACCGGGTTGGCCTGCCTGCAGCGCACCAGCGCGCCCTTTTCGGCATCGCGCTCCTCCTGGCCATCGCCGGGTCCAGCCCGCTGCTCGGGCAGCCGACGGCGTTCGACTACGCCCCCGGGAAGGTCACCGTCAAGGCCGCGGCGCTGAGTCTCGGCGCGAGCGGAGACAACCCCAACCTGGGCGTCGGCGCGGGCGTCATGGAGGGGCTGCGCAGGGCAAGCTTCAAGCCCCGGCGCTGGGACATCACCAACCCACGTGGCACCTCGGGGGTCGGCGCCTATGTTCCGGAGGGCGCTCCCGCGTACTGGGAGGTCGTCCTCCCTCTGGGGGTCCACACCGACCTGAGCGGGTACGATCTGCTCTACCTGTGCACCTCCAACCTCCAGACGCTGGACGCCTTCCAGGTCGATTCGCTGCTCGAGGCGGTCAACGAGGGCGCCGTGCTGTGGATCGACAGCGCCCTGCCCACCGCGACGGGCGCCGCGGGCACGGGCACCCCCTGGCAGGACGCCCCCTTCTTCGCAGTGCTCACCGCCGGAGGTCTCTCGGTCGCCGCCGCCGATGTGCCGACCCACGCCCTCCTCACGCGGCCCTACCGAATCGGGCCGGAGCACCTGCCGTGGCTGGGGGTCATGGCGACGTGGGACGAGATCGACGCCAGCACGAACCTCGCCAACCTCCAGCCCCTGCTGCGGCCGGCGCCCGCCGGTCCGGTGCTGGTCGCGGCCGGGCGCTATGGCAGCGGCGGCTTCCTGATCACCGGCGGCAACGTCGGGGCGGAGATCGCGGCCTGGACGGCCGCCGGGGTGCCGGACCCGCCGCTGGCGCAGGCGATCGACGTGCTCTTCGGCTACAACGTCATCGCCTGGGCGACGGGCTGGACGCAGTCGCGGCAGTCGGCGCGCGGCGCCGGCGCTTCCAGCGGCGAGGTGCGCGTTGACCTGGACGTGAAGTGGCAGTCGGCGGACGTGGGCGGCGTCGCCGCATCTCCGGTCATCGACGATGCGGGACGAGCCTTCGTCCTCTCCTACGGCCCGACGCCGACGGTGTACTGCTTCGACGCCGACCCTGCCCGGGACCTCGACGGGGATGCGCGGGCCGACGACGGGTTCGCCGACTACACCGGCGCGGGCAGCGCCGACCTCGTCTGGTCGTTGGCCCTCCCGGGAAACGAGACCCCTCGCAGCACCTCGCCGACCGCGGCGACCGCCCTGATCGGCGGCGCGCCGACGGATGTCGTGCTCGTGTCAACCGTCGACGGCAACGGGACGCTGGGCCACGTGCGGTGCCTCGATGCGGCGACCGGCGCCATGCTGTGGCTCCGCGACTCGGGAGCCTACAATGCCAACGGGGAGGTCGCGAGCCTCTCCACACCGGTCGTCCACAACGCGTACGTGTACGTCCTCTCTTCCGAGCATGACGGGCCGGCGGGCGACCCGAACGCGACCTACGGCCGGGTCCACTGCTTCGACCTGGCCACCGGCGGCGACGCCGTCAACGGGTTCTGGTGGGTATACCCGGACCCGGCCCGGGCCCCGGGCAACGCGACCGCCGCGGCGCAGTACCAGAACGCGCTGCCCCCGGTCGACGACCCGGCCTGGGTGGCGGACAACAACCGGCCGCTGCTGCCGCCGATTCCGACGCCCACCCCCTCGGTCGGCAACGCCGCCCGGTTTCGGGGCAGCGGCACGGCCACGCCGCCGGCGATACCCACCGGCTTCGACCCGCACCTGGACGCCGTGATCTACTTCGGGACCCCGGCGGCGCGGACCCTCAGCGGAGGGGTGCCGGTCACCTCGCCGTGGGGGGCGGAGTACGCGCTGGTCCCGACGCCGGTGAACGGGGCGAATGCTCCGGCGCCCGACCCGTTCTGGCGGAACCGCTGCCACTACCGCGTGATGCTGGACGTGCCCGCGGCCAGCGACAGCGCCGTAACGGAGACGCTCTACGTCTATAAGGGCGTCGCCGGGACGGAGACGTCCTCGTGGGCGGGCGCGGGCCTCGCAGCCCCGCAGACCAGCGACGGCGCGGCCCCGCCGGCCACGCCGCCTCCGGGCTTCCCGCCCCGGGAGTATGCCCAATACGCGGCCGGGGATGTGGAGACGTTCCTGGCCGCGATCCCCGGCAACTCGGCCGGCACCTCCTACTACGACGTGGATGCGGGCTGCCGGGTGTTCGTGACCTACAACGCCGGCCCGCCGCCCAGCGAGTTGGACTTCCTGCCCGGCCCGGTGCTGTTCAAGCGCGGCCACCAGGCCGAGCGGGACCTGACTCTCGCGGCCGGACAGCTCGCCATGAGCGGCCAGCGCCGGGCCGGCGGTCAGAGCGTCACCGAGGAGCTGCTCGCCGGTGTGCTGACCGCGACCCTGCATCCGGACGCGGTCCTCGCCGGCTCGTGGGGCGAACAGGGGCGCAGTGGAGCCGTCGTCGGCCTCGACCCGGCCACGGGCGAGAAGCGCTGGGCCTACGATCCGCGCACGGGGCCGGGCGGGAACGCGGTGCTGGGCGCTGCGCTGCCGATGGGCCCGCCGGCGCGCGTCTGCGTCGAAGGTCCGCCGGCCGACACGGGGTCGGCGATGATCGTGGCGGCCTCCCAGCCCATCAGTCCCTTTGCGTCCCCCGATCAGGGCAACCTCGGCCGCGTCGTCGCTCTCGACCCGCGCCCGGACCTCACGCTCCGCGTGCGCGTGCCGATCCCGATGGGGCATCCGGCGCCCCAGTCCGTGCAGATGACCCCGGCGCCCCTGCCGGCGCCCTTCGACGCGCTCGGCTTCTCGCCGGTTGTGCAGCTGGCGACCGGGCTGACGCCGCTGAGCTGGGACGCCGACCCGATGAACGTGCCGATCATCGATCCGGGCTGCTATCGGGTCGACTACGCGAACCGTCGCATCATCTTCCCGGCAAGCGGGGCGGAGAATGTCCGCGCGGCGACCGTCGGCGGGGCCCCGTGGAGCGGCCTGGAGCTCGGGCCGGTCTACGGGCGCATGCTAATCGTCAGCTTCGCCTACGACGCCAACAACCCCGTGACGCCGGGCGACCTGTCGGACGATGGAACCGTGCCGGACGCCGACGTCCCACCGGCGATCTCGGCCTTCGAGCGCCAGCGCATGGTCTACCACGCGCCCGATCTCGCCCGGTGGGAGTACACCCCCGGGATGATCCGTCTGCGGCACCATCCGGTGGCCTGGATCGGCGGGCCGACCGCGCTCACCATCAACCTGGCGAACGGCGTCGGGGTTGCGGGGGTCACGCCGGGCGAGGCGCTGGTGACGTTCGGCGGCATCCAGTGGCTGCCGACCGGTCTGCTGAACGCCGACACGGGCACCTTTGGCCTGACGGCGGCGCCGCTGCAACGCGGGGCGGAGCTCCTGGTCTCCTACTCCGGAATAGGGGCGCACCCGGCTGCGCTGACAACGGCCGACCCGGACCTCGGAGCGGTCCGCTCGGACGGGGGCTGGATCCCCATCCCGAACTCCTTCGACCCGCCGGAGCGCCGACAGGTGCCTTACGGCTTCGGTCGGACCATCGCCGGGATCGCGGCCGCTAACGACGGGCGCACGGCGCTGGTCGGCACGGAGGGGCTGAACCTCGACGGCAGCGCCGACCTCAGTCCGGATGCGACGCCGTACTCTGGCGGCTACTCGCCCGCCGGCTTCGAGCCGGATCGGCTTCGCACCCTGGTGGCGCTGGAATGGGACAAGGTGACGGACCACGTGCGCGGCCGACTCGTGCCGCCGGCCTACTACCCGCCCGCCGCCCCGGGCGTGCCGGTCGTCTCGGCGGCTCCGGCGGTTGAGGGCGACACGGTCATCACCGGCTGCCGGACGCTGGCGGCCTGCCCCGACAACTGGGCCACGCCGCCCCCGAGCTCGCAGAGCTACGAGGGCCTGCCGGGCGGGCCGCCGTACGGTTTCGCGTCGGCGCTCTCACCGGCCCGCACGGTCATCACGGACAACGAGCGGATCGTGGAGACGGTCGGCTCCGTGCCGGACTGGGAGTGCACGGGCACGCGGACGCTCGATGCGGCCTGGGCCAACACCGACGCGGAGACCAACGCCGCCTACCCGCTGAACGTCCCCGCGATCCGGCGGCCCTTCAGCCGTCCCGCCAAGGCCGTGCGGCTGACGCGCGAGGACTACCTGGCGACGCACATCACCACCAGAGGCGCGATCCTCCCGTACACCGTGCCGACCTTCGACCCTGAAGGGCTCTTCCCGGCCGGGCCGATTCCGGCCGCCACCGAGTGGCCGCCGCGCGACTCGGGTGTCGGACCGGGGAACTACCTCGTTGTCGATTCGGGGAGTAATCGCGTTGTGGAGGTCGATCGCCAGGGCCGTCAGGTCTGGCCGCTGGCGAACTACCCGCTCGATCCCACGGCGCTGTACAGCGCCCGCCGCCCGAGCGACGGGCTGGGGTTCGACTTCCACACCCACCCGACGAACACCATCCTGGATCTGAGCGGGCCGACGGATGCGCACCGCTACATGGCCTGGAACGCGACGGGGGCCATGTGGGAGATGCACACGGTCATCGCCGACCCGGGCAACTACCGCGTCGTCGACGTCACGACGACGTTCAGCTACGATCCCACGACGGGCGCCGTCATCCAGACGCACTCCGTCACGCCGGTGACGCCGCCGTTGGTGCGCGCGGCCACCGGGCCGCGCCGCGGGGAGTTCATCCGGCTCGCCTACACGAAGGCTCAGCCGCTGTTCCATCCGTTGACCGGCGAGATCATCGGTTATCTTTGCGCGGCGAACAACCTGCACGAGCTGTTGGTCATCGAGGCCGGGTCCCAGCGCGTCAACCCCCCCGGCGCCGACCCGCTGCCGGGCATCGGCGGTGGCACGTGGGTCTTGCTGTCGTGGCTGTATGAGATGGATACGGACGGCGATGCGACCAATGA
The DNA here is from genome assembly GCA_016869015.1 of Armatimonadota bacterium. GTDB lineage: Bacteria > Armatimonadota > Zipacnadia > Zipacnadales > VGFC01 > VGFC01. The sequence goes on along the minus strand of VGFB01000046.1, from coordinate 1,603 downwards.
CGAGCGCCTGATCTTCGAGAACATCCGGCACGCGGCCCTGAGCCCCGGGCAGGATGAGTACGGCAACCCATACCTGTTCCTGACGGTCGTGTGCGGGCAGTACCGCGGGCCGCTGGGCAATCCGGCCAACGCGCCCGGCATGGCCTTCGAGGGCGCCGGACCGGCGTGCGTGGAGTTCCGCGTAGGCAATCCCGCCTTCGACCCGGCCAACCCCGCGACATGGGTGCTGTTCCCGAGCGCGGCCGGAATGGCGCTGCCGTACTGGTCCTACACCGAAGCGGACTACCATGCGGGCCCGCTGGGGCACCTGTACACCCCTCCGGGCGAGAGCGCCGGCGGCACGCGCATGAACCGGGCCTTCGCGCCGGTCTGTGCCCAGCGCCTGCCCGGCGGACGACATGTGATTACCAACTCGCGCGGCCTGGTCGATACGCTGACCCATCGGACGGTGCCGACCGCCACGGAGGCGGCGGTCTTCGCCACCCCGCCGTCCCTGGCGGCGGACGTGTTCGAGGTGGACACGCAGTACGACCCGGCGGCGCCGAACGATCCGATGACGCAAGTACACATCATCGACGTGCACAAGGTCATCCCGAATCCGTGGCTCGAGGACTGGACCGACCCGATCAACCAGCCATCGTTCGCGCAGCGCTGGCACTAGAAACGGGGTCAGGAACCGTTTCTCACGGTCTCCCTCAATGTCTCTGTGCGCATCCCGTTCGGGCAAGGAAACGGTTCCTGACCCCGTTTCCGTGAGGTGAAACCATGCGGCCGTTGACTGCCGTCCTGATCGTGAGCGCCGCCCTGGCTTTGAGCGCGAGCGCGTCGGCCCAGCCGCCGACGTATGAAGTCCGCACCTTCACGGACAGCAACCTGACGCCGTTTGACCCGGCCGCCCCGGCCGCAACCACCGAGAACACGCTGAAGGAGCCCTGGCTCTGCCCCTTGTGCAGCTACTCGACCGGCGGGACGTGGGACACCTCCGGCGCCGGCGCCCCGGCGTGGGACGCCAACTCCAACGGCATCCCGGACGAAGCCGAGAACGCCGGAGCGCCGGGCGACTGCCCCGACCCCTGGAACGTGCACGGCGGGGCCACGGTGCCACTGGTCCAGGCCGGCGTGGCCGAGCGCTTCATGGCCTACCGGTGGCTCGGCCCCGCGCTGACCCTGATCCGGGGCCTGCCCTTCCGGCCCGGCGACGTGGACCCGGCGGTAGCGGGCGGGGCCACGAACGCGATCTCTCGCGTGCGCGCGGCCTTCGCCTTCGATCCCGGCAACGCCGGCCTGCCCGGCTTCGACCTCGGCGGTCAGCCGACCCAGGTCCGGTTCCTGCTCATCCCGCCCGGCGTGGCGCGCCCGACGGCGCGCTATCGCAGCCTGCAGTGGGAGCCGCGCGCCGGCACCCCGGGGAACCCCATTCCCCCGGGCGCCGACCCTCGCGAGCTATGGGGAGCCGACCCCGAGCCCTGGATCCGCAACGGTGACATCCGGATCGGCGTGCATCCCTGGCGGGCGGTTGACGGTGACGTCTACCAGGTGCGGTGCCGCGTGCGGCAGGGCGCGGGCCCCAGCGTTGACGTCCAGGTCTGGAGCGACGCGAACG
>VGFB01000045.1 GCA_016869015.1 Armatimonadota bacterium | reverse complement strand
CGCCGCCGGAGACGGTGAGGCCGCCGCGGCCGTCGAGCGCCAGGCCCAGCCCCGTGTGGCCCTCGCCGGAGGCGCCGGCGTCGATCGTGGCGGTCAGACCGTGCCCGGAGGCGTCCTCGGCGAGGGCGGCGGCCGTCTCGAAGCGATACGACGCGGCGGGTGCAGCCGGGTCCATCGGTTGCGCCTCCAACGAAAGGCCGGTCAGACAGATGAGTGCCAGAGCAGTCCAGGCCATCGGTTCCGGTCTCCTCGGCAGGTGAGAGGTCCGACGGTGTGCCGGGAGGGCGTTCCGTGCGTCAGCGGCTTCCTCCTCTCGGCAGGAGTGCGGCGGGGCGCGCGTCGAAGTACCGTGCGGTACCCGAGGGAGGCGCGACATGTGGCACTGCGTGGTCATCGTAGCCCTGGTTGTGTTGGCGGTGGGCTCCGCCGCGTTCGCTGCCGAGCCGAGGGCGTGGTTCGAGCCGAGCGTTCAGAAGGTCTTCCCCACGGACACCGGGCGCTCGACCATACTGGGCGCCTTGTGTGTGGACGCGGCGCGCAACGAGTATGAGTCGTTCCAGATCGTCGTGCGCGCAGGCGACCGGCCGCTGGAGGACGTGCGAGTGACCGTCGAGGTCGGCGCGGCCCACGACGGCGCCTCGGCGACGGCGCCGGACATCCCGGTAAGGCTCTACCTCCCCCACTATGTGCCTTGCCCGAACCACAACCGCGACTTCCCGGATCCGCTGCCGCCGTTGACGGAGCCGTTCCGCGTCGAGGCTAACACGAGCCGGCCGGTGTGGGTGGAGCTCTACATTCCTCCCGACACCCGGGCGGCAGCCTATCCCCTGAAGTGCTACGTGCAGACGGACCGGCACGGAGGGTTGCTGTATCTCCCCCTGGACTTGTGCGTCGCCGACTTCGTCTTGCCGATGGACGTTGAGCCCGTCACGACCTTCGGTCTATCGGAGGGCTTCGTTTTCGGGCAGCATGGCGTGGAGGCCGGGACAGCCGAGGCGCAGGCGCTCAGGCAGGCGTACTACGAGTTCCTGCTGGAGCACTACGTGTCGGCGTACTACCTGCCGGTGGATCTGAAGTCGCCGCAGGCGGCGAAGTACCTGAACGATCCGCGCCTGACCTCCTACGTCATCCCGTGGAAGGAGGATGAGGCCTACCTGCGGGACATCGCGACCTACCTGGACGAACGCGGTCGACTGGACAAGGGCTACCTGTACGTGGTGGACGAGCCGATCAACCGGGACTCGTATGACCGCATCCAGGCGGCCGCCGAGCTGATCCACCGGGCGCATCCGGGGCTGCGGCTGACGGCGCCGTTCTTTCGGGCGCCCGACTGGGACGACCGGCTGACGACCTTCGACGTGCTGACCGGAAGCCTCGATATCTGGTGCCCGAACGAGCACTACTTCGACCAGAACCCGCGTGCCTACGAGCAGTTCCGCGAGCGACAAGCGGCGGGCGAGACAGGCTGGTGGTACGTCTGCTGCGGGCCGGGGGCGCCGTACAACAACTTCTTCGTGGACATGGACGGCTTCGCCCACCGGCTGATCTTCACGCAGATGTACCGACTCGGGGTGACCGGCCTGCTGTACTGGACCACCACCTACTGGAACCCCGCGGTCGGCACGAAGGACCCGTGGACCGACATGGCCACGGTGAAGGACATCAACCCGGCGATCTACGGCGACGGCTCGCTGCTCTATCCCGGGAAGCCGGTCGGGATCGACGGGCCGGTGGGCTCGATCCGGCTGAAACTGATTCGCGAGGGGATCGAGGACTACCAGTACCTGCGCCTGCTGGCCGAGGCGCGAGGCGAGGAAGCAGCGCTGCGCGCGGCGCGGGCCTTGTGCAAGTCCCTCACCGAGTACTGCCACGACGCCGAGCAGCTGGAGCGCGTCAGGACAAAAGTCGCGCGCGAGATCGTTGAGGGGAGGTAGGAAGATGCGCGGGGTGGGTATACTGACTGCAGGCAAGTCGACGTAGACCGAGGCGGGAACCCGAATGCACTGGCCGAAGTCCAGGCGCCGTGCCAGGCCCCGACAGGCCCGCCGGTGGGTGGCTTGCGGGCTGACGGCGCTGTGGGTGCTCATGCTGCTCGGGCCGTTGGGGCTCGGCGGCCTGCACGCGCACCAGCACGAGACGGGGCAATCGGACCACAGCTGCCTGGTCTGCCTGCTGCTGCAGTCAGCCGTTGCCCGTCCCGATGACGCCAGCCCCCTCGCGGCCCCGGCCGCCGGCCACTCGGGCGGCGCACAGACGCCCGTCTCGGTCTGCGTGAGCCCGGTCTACTCCCCCGCAGCCCCGCGTGCGCCACCCCCGGTCATCTCTGTATGACGGCGTTCCTACCCCCTGCCCCCTTCCTTCGGAAAGGGGGCAGGCGACGGCGTCGGAGCCCGCGCTCCGACCTACGGGAAGCGCTCCTACGGAGGTGACGATCATGCTCCACCGTCGTTCCGTGCCCACTGCTGCGTTCACGCTCATCGAGCTGCTGGTGGTGATCGCGATCATCGCGATCCTGGCGGCGATCCTCTTCCCGGTCTTCTCCCGCGCGCGGGCCAAGGCGCGGCAGACGGCCTGCCTCAGCAATGTCAAGCAGATCGGCCTGGCACTGGAGATGTACTGCCAGGACAACGACGAGGCTTATCCGGTGGTGGATCACGCCGTGGGGTACGAGTGGTGGGACCCTTTGTACCCCTACGTGAAGAACGCCCAGGTCTTCCGCTGCCCGGCCTACAAAGCGGCCGCCACCGAGCCTGCGTCAGACTACGTGCTGAACGGCTTGTTCGTGCACGGCGTCAGCGCGTCGGTCTTCGAGGACGCAGCAGGTCAGATCGACCTGGCCGTCCGCCGGCCGGGTCTCATGGAGGATGACTATCACCCCTGGCCGGACGACCACGCCACGTGGGACGATCTGACGGCATACACGGAGTTCGAGGCGAACATCGCCACAGACGTCCACAACGGGGGCTGCAACTACGGCTTCGTGGACGGCCACGCGAAGTGGCTGAGGTGGGAGAACACCACCCCGGCGCCGCTGCCGGGAATGCACAACACGGGGCGCTGGTACTACTGAGCCGGCGCCGGGACCGGGTCCGTTACCCGATGACCACCTCGAGGGCCGCGTCCGTCGACGCCACCACCTCCCGCGCGAGGGCGATGGTGAGGCGCCGGCCCTCGAGGGCGTGGGTCGCCTCCACTGCCCCCGCCCCGACGCGGACACTGACGGCCGTCGGCGTCACGCCCTCGGCAAGCTCGAACACCAGCGTCCTCACGCGCAGCTTCCCCTCGCGCACCTCAATCCGCTCCGTCTGCTTGCTGTCCGCGCGCGTCTGGCTGAAGAGGCCCCAGCCCTCGGCGGCGGTGAAGAGCGACTGGTGGTCCTCGGGCTGCCAGACGGGGCGGAAGCCGATGAGGCCCGCCGGGCCGTCGTAGACGAGGCCCTGGCAGGCGAGCAGCATCGACCAGACGCTGAGAGGGCGGGCGTAGAACTTGCCGCACTCATCGTCGCAGAAGGGGTTGCCGCTGTAGCCCCAGGCGCCGCCGGGGAGGTTGGCGCGCAAGCGGCCGTCGTAGCGCAGCCAGGCGGCGTGGACGACCGCGAAGCCTTCGCGCAGCAGCCCCGCCTGGACCATCGCGGCGGCGGCGGAGTACTCAAACCCGCTCATGACCTCATCCGCGTACAACATGCAGTGGCCGGGATCGGGGCGACCGTTGAGGGGCCAGGTGATCATCTGCATCCCGGCGTCCTCGTCGGCCACGAACTTGCGCGGCGACTGCGGGATGCCGGCGAAGTCCGCGCGGAAGCTGTGCCGGAACAGCGCCTGAAGCGCCGAACGCACGCGGTCCTCCGGGTAGACCCAGCCGAGGTCGAGTTGGCCGGCCCACCACTGGCCGAGCACCTGGTCGACGTGGCAGCCGGTCCCGTAGTCCCGCAACATGGGTTGGTCGGGAATCTGCACGTAGTACTCGCCGTTCCAGAGCGCCTCGTTCTGCCGCTTCTCCCCGGCCTCCCGGATCCGCCGGTAGCGCTCGGCGGTCGCGTCGCCCTCGAGGGTCGCCATCTTCTCCGCCGCCGCCAGGGCGGCGAGGTACATCGAGCCCAGCCACGACGAGGTGCCGCTGGAATCGGCATCGAGCGTGTTGTGCTGGGCGCCTGTGAGCATCCCGTCTTCGTCGGCGTCCCACGTTGTGATGTGGAAGTCCATCGCGCGCTTCGCGGCGGGCCAGTGCTCGCGGAGCCACTTCCCATCGGCGCTCATCAGGTGCTCGCGGTAGGTGTTCAGCACCGCCCCGGCCTGCGCGTCGCCCGCGGGGCTGGTCATCAGCGCCTGGCGGAAGGGGATCAGGCCGCTGTCGAGCTGATGCCGGAACTCCTGCTCGCGCATCGCGCGGGCCAGTTCGGGGAAGAGGCGCGCGTGGGCCTGGGCATAGTGCCAGACGTGGCTGCAGTTGCCCGCGCAGCACCCGCCGCCCTCGTTGCAGCCCTCCCAGCCGCCGAAGTACCCCGACTTCGACCAGAAGACCGTGTTGCTCTTGAGCACGGCGACCTGGGAGCTGATGCGGTCCAGCAGCCAGATCGGCAGGTTCGATTCGTACAGCGTGTCGCGGTAGAGGCGCGTCAGGCGGGTGAGCTCGCCGAGGTCCCGGCGGACGTACCGCGCGACGTCGAGGGCGCTGTCCCACCAGGCAGCGTAGCGGTTGCCGTAGCCGCCCCAGCCGCTCTGCCCGTGGCGCACGTTCGGGAAGTACCAGGCGAGGATGAACGGCACGACGGCCCTCTCACCGGGTTTGAGCGTCAGTGAGACCACCAGCGCGCCGTTGAGCGTCTCGCCGCTGGGGGACGGCCCGGCCTGCACGCCTCCGGTGACCATCCCGGTCTCGGCGAACTCCCTGGCCAGGGCGGAGGAGTCAGCCCATGAGGCGACGCCCGTGGCCCCGTCGGCGAGCGCCACGAGCGCTACATCCCCGGCCCCCGGCGCATCGTCAGGCAGGTCGCTGGTCAGCTGCAGGAGGGCGGCCCCCTCCTCGAGGAGGACGCGGTTGCGGTTGCCGCCGTAGGCCAGGTGCATGTGCCCGTTGATCTGCCCTTCCCCGCCAAAGCCGACCACATTCTGCTGGGTCGCCAGGAAGGCGACCTCGACCGGGTTCGGGCCGGGGTTCTCCGCCGTCAGGCTGTAGACCGCGCAAGGGATGCCGGAGCGTTTGGCATCCAGCGGGATGACGGGGTTGAACGTCTCGAGCGTGACCTGCACGGGCAGCTGCGGGTCCTCGAACGCGAACCACGCAAAGGGGTACTCGCCCCGGAACGTCAGCCCGGCCATGGGGGCGAACGGCTCGCCCTCCGCGGTCTCCAGTCGCCTCACGACGGCCTCGGCGCCCGGCGCCTTAGCCCGGACGGCGAAGAAGCTGTCGGGGACGGGGACTCCGGCGAAGTTGTTGAAGATGTGCCAGGAGCGCCGCACACCGCGGCCGTCGATCTCGATGCTTCCCGTCCCGATGCCGCCGACCGGGAGGCTGATCGCGGTGAGGCGGTCGCCCCGATGGAGAGTCGGCTCGCCGCGCGCGAACAGCGTCGCCTCGTCGGTCAGCTCCGCCAGCCGCCGGGCCCTTCCCGCCGCGATTCGCTCCAGCCGCGCCCTCTCGCGCTCAGCGAAGGAGGCCACGAGCTGCGCTGTCGCCGCCGCGTCGACCTCGCCCTGGGCGCGGAAGTCGTCGAAGGTGACGTGGCCCCAGGAGCCCTGGCTGCGATCGACGACCTTCACGAACACGTTCCGTCCGACGACCGCGGAGGCGTCCCACGTTACTTGCTGCATCGCCTCCTCGTTGCGCCCGTGAGCCTGGAGGACTTCCTCCCCCTCTTCGGTGGCAAGGACGACGGCGGTGTCCGCGTGCGCGCCTCCGCCCACCAGAAACGTGATCTGCGGGCCGAGCAGCCTGAAGGCAGGCGAGACGACCGTGCCGGTCTGGGTGTCGTTGGGCGAGCCGTCCGGCATCTCGAGCGTGCTCAGGAAGTAGCGGCCCTGCTTGTTGTACGGCTGCTCGGGGCGGTTGTGGAAGCTCGCGCGATCGGAGACGACCTGGGCGAACTGCCCCTCAACCACCTGCCAGCCCTGGAGGTCGCCCGTCTCGAAGTCCCAGCGGATCTCCTGGGCGAGGGCGCCGGCGCAGAGCGCGGCGAGAGCAGCGACGGCAGCGACCGAGGGCAGGTTCATGGGGATCTCCTCGAGACCGGATGGAGGGGCTCGGCCGGCCCTGACCGAACACCCTCATCCACATCTTCGGACCGGAGTGTTCCATGCACGCGCCAGCCTGGCCTGCCGTCCTCGCGCTGTTGGCCATCGGCCCCGACGCGGCCGCCGACTGGCCCGAGGCGAAGTCGGTGGCGGCGTTCGCCTGGCTGGGCAGCTGGCAGGCGATGCAGTACCCCACCGTTCCGGCGCCGACAGAGGGGGAGGTCGAGGGGGAGCTGGGCCCGACCTTCCGCGTCGAGTGGCGGCGGGAGGGGGAGCAGGTTTGGGCGAAGGTAGCGCGGACGGATGAGGGCTGGTGCGGGCGGCTGGGGATCGAGTTTCGCTTCGGCACCGAGGCGAAGGTCCTCAATCTAGGGTACTTCGATCTGCCGGTGGAGGTCCCCCTGGCGGAGACGAAGGAGGGGCAGACGTGGTGGACGTGGTCGGTGGGCGTGCCGAGGTGGATCCACGCCGATGAGACGGGGGCCTCGGTGCTCGTCGAGTCGACGCACCAGCATGGCTGCTTCCTCATCCGACGGGCGGAGGGCTGCGCGCTGCAGGTGGCTCTCGACGCGCCCGCCCTCAACGAGAGCGTGGAGTTCGCCTTCCGACTGCGCCCCCGGGATGGCGCGGCGGCTCTGCAGGCGGCATCGCGCGAGCGGCTCGGGGTCGCGGGCGAGGCCCCGGTCAATCCGGCCGCGGCGCGGGCCGGGCGACAGGGCGGCTTCCTGCGGGTCGACGAGAGCGGCGCGGGCTTCGTGCTCGCCGATGGCCATCGCTACTTCGCCCTGGGCCAGAACCTCCCGCACCTGATGACCTTCACTCCGGTTGAGCAAGAGCGGGCCCTGGCCGAGCTGCAGGCAGTCGGCGTGAACACGACGCGCTTCTTGCTGCCGTGCAGCCAGTACCGCCCGACCCCGGGTCGGTGGAACGAGGAGGCTGTGCGTCGCCTGCGAGAGACGCTCGACCGCTGTGCGGCGCGCGGCATCCGGGTCATCGTCTGCCTGGAGTACAGCGCCCACGGGTACCAGTACAACTCGAGCCTGCACCGCTCGCCCAGCCCGGGCGATCTGTACCTGCTGGAGGAGGCGCTGGCGTGGTACCGCGACACGATCCGCCGGATCGTCGAGCCGCTGCGGGACGACCCGGCGGTGCTGGCGTGGGATGTCACCAACGAGCCGTTCCTGGAGCCCGACCCGAAGTCCGTGGCGCTGGCCGAGGCGTTCCGCGACTGGTCCGAGCGGCGGTACGGGACGATTGAGGCGCTGCGAGGGGCATGGGGCGAAGCCGCGCCGGCGAGCTTCGCCGAGGTCGATCTGCCCTCGATGGAGGCCTACGAGAAGCAGGCGGACGCGGCCGCGAGGGACTACTTCACGTTTGCCAATGCCTGGCTGGCCGAGCGGCTGATCCAGCGCGCCCAGCTCGTGCGGGCGGCGGACCCGAACCACCTGATCACCGTCAGCCACTGGAACCCGCGCCTGTTTCGCGGCCACGCGGGAGCGGGAGCGGCCTTCGACTTCTGGGCGCCCCACACCTACGACCTGTGGCTGAACGGACCGACCACCGATCGGCACGTGGCGTTCCTGGTCGAGAGCCTGCAGCACGCGCTGCCCGACCGTCCGCGTCCGGTGCTGATCGAGGAGTTCGGCATCAACCCCGGGCCGAAGTACCCGAGCGCGCTGTGCGCCGAGCACATCCGCGAGTTCATCACTGCGGCGCGACGCCACGGCGCGGCGGGGTTGCTGCACTGGTGGGAGCTGACGCCGGAGATGCGGGCTGCCTTCGCCGAGGCGTCGCAGCCGGCGCCCCTCATGGAGGCGCCTGCAGCGCTGGGCGTCTACCTGCCCTCCAGCCAGGAGTGGAACCTCCTGCTGTACGACCGGTACATGACCCGGCGGCGGTGGGATGGGGTGCTGGAGCGCGCGCGGGACGCCGGGCTACAGCCCCGGTTCATCGGGGCGCCCGAGGAAGTCGCCGGGTGCGCGGCGCTGCTGGTGCTGGGGGATGGGCCGCGGGCCGACGAGGTCGAGGCGGTGCGGAAGGCGAAGCCAGCATGGGTCGTCGTCGAGGCCGAGGCCGCGCGGGCGGCGTTGCCCGAGGCCGAGGTTCTCCCGGAGGCGGCAGAGGAGCAAGCGGCGATGTGGGCCCGAATCGCGCAGGCGGCGATGAACGGAGGATAGCCATGTACCCTGAATGCGGCGGACCGGCGGTTGATCGGCGGAGCTTCCTGGGGGTTGCGGGAGGGGCGCTGGCGGCGCTCTCGGCCCTGAAGACCGCCGGCGGGACGGCGGCGGCTCAGGAAGCCCAGCAGCCGCGGCTGCCGACCGTCGACCTGGGCCCGCACAAGGTCACGCGGCTCATCGCGGGCTACAACCAGATCGGCGGCTTCTCGCACACCACCATCCACATGTCCAACCACATGCGCGAGTGGTTCACCGCCGAGAAGACCGCCGAGTTCCTGGGCCACTGCGAGCGGCAGGGCCTCAACGCGTGGCAGTACGACCACACCGACAAGACCTGCGAGGCGATCCGCCTCGCGCGGGAGGCGGGGTGCGGGATTCAGCTGATCTGCCTGCACGCGGAGCGCGGCGCGGACCTGCCGCTGTCTGAGGTGATGAGGAACCAGCCCCTCGCCATCGTGCACCACGGCGGCGTGACCGACGGCATGTTCCGGGGCGGCAAGGCGGAGCAGGTGCACGACTTCGTGAAGAAGGTCCACGACGCGGGGGCCTTGGCCGGAGTGTCCTCGCATTGCCCGGACAATGTGAAGCGCATCGCCGATGAGGGCTGGGAGAACGACCTGTTCATGACGTGCTTCTACTACGTCACCCGCCCGCGCGACGACATCCTGAAGCTCGGCGGCAAGGTCCCCGTCGGCGAGCCCTTCTATGAGTCGGACCCGGACGACATGACGGCCGTCATGCGGCAGGTGAAGCAGCCGTGTCTCGGCTTCAAGATCCTGGCGGCCGGTCGCGTGTGCTGGCAGGAGTCGGCGGTCGAGAACGCGTTCAAGTACGCCTACGCGAGTGTGAAGCCGTCCGACGCGGTGATCGTGGGGATGTACCCACGCTTCAGCGATGAGGTCGCCCAGAACGCGGAGTACTGCCGGAAGCACGGGGCGGTCTGAACGATGCGGGTCTCCGCGGGATGGACGCTCATCATCGTGGCCGTGCTGCCGGTCGCCGCGCTGCCGCGGGCTCTTGGGGATGGCAGCCCGCCTGAGCTACGGGTCCTCTTTCCCCAGGCCGGCGCCACGCTCGCGGACGGCCAGGTCGATATGATCTGCGTGCTGCCCGAGGGCGCGAGGGCGCCGGCGTTGAGGGTCGACGGCAAGCGGGTAGCCTGGGGGCCCTACGCGCTTCCGGTTCTCGCCGCGCGCCTTGACCTGGCTCCGGGCCCGCACCGGATCGCCCTCGGCAAGACCGTGCTGACCGTGACCGTGGACCCGGAGGCGACCGAGGCGTTCCGCTCGCACGCCGGAGGTGAGGGCTGGAAGGACTGCACGGTCTGCCACGAGGCCACGGACGAGGGTGGTCGCCAGGCGCTGGGGGACCTGAAGGCGCCGACCGCCTGCCAGCAGTGCCACTCGGCGGACGACTTCCAGCTCGCCCACTTCCACCCCGAGAAGCCCCTCGCAGGCTGCCACCAGTGCCACGCGCTCCACGGCGCCTCCGCCACGTCGCTCCTCAAAGCCCCCGTCAAGCAGCTCTGCGCGGCGTGTCACGACTGAGCGGCGAGCAGGCGGTCGACGAGCATCTGGCGGAACTCGGGGGCGAGGCTGGCGAAGTAGACGCTGAATCCGGTGAGGCGCACGACCAGGTCGGGATAGAGGCTGGGGTCCGCGTGGGCCGCCTTGAGCTTCTCGGCGTCGAGCACGTTCAGGTTGATCTGCGTGCCGCCGAGCTGCATGTGGGTGCGGATGAGGCTGACGACATTCGCTACGCCCTCCTCGGTGCTGCACAGCCCCGGGTCCAGCTCGATCTGCATCGGCGCCGAGTTCCCCCAGCCCGGCTGCACGGAGGCGATGGCGGAGGCCAGGGCCGTCGGCGCGCCGTCCTTGCGGAAGCCCGGATCGGGGTTCGCGCCGTGGGAGATCGCTTCCCCGGCGCGGCGACCGTTGGGCGTGGCGGGTAAGCCGGCGCCCATGGCGAGGTTCGCGGCCCAACTGAACAGCCCCGGGATCATGTTGTAGCCGGCGGGCGTCGGCCGCTCCTTCACGACCGCCGTGAAGAGCCGACTGACCCGCACGGCCCACGCATCGGCCGCCGTGCCGCCATGTCCGTACCGGGGCGCGTTGCGCATCAGCCGGCGCGCCCGTTCGCCCTCCGGCCCCGCCCAGTCGGCCTCAAGGTGACGCGCGAGGGCGTCCCAGGTCAGGAGCCCCTCTTCCTCGACGCGCTGCTCAAGCGCGCCGAGGGAATCCGCCACCGTGGCCAGCCCGGCCGCATCCACGCAAAGGTCGACGAACTCGACCCCGCCGTTGGACGCGTCGAGCCCCTGCTCGAGGGTCGTGTGGCAGAGGAGGTCCATCACCAGCTCGGGGAAGACCTCGTGCATGTGGGCCATGTGGAAGTCCAGGCCCTCCGCCAGGACCTCGATGGCCCGACGCAGGTGCGCCTCGAAGAGCGACCACAGGCGCCGGACGCCGGGCTCACCGGAGGCGAGGAGGTCCTCCCACGAGGCGACGAACACGGAGGCCAGGCTGACCTTCACGCAGTCGTTCAGCGTGTACTCGCGGCCTGGCAGAGCGCACCAGTGACAGCCCGAGTAGGCGCGCTCCCGGGCCAGCTCGAGCGGGTAACCGTTGCGCGCGAAGCCTGCGATGAACGCGTCGCTGCCGAGGAACTTCGGCACCCCCGTTCGGTCGGCGAACATGATCTCCACGCCGCGACGCAGCAGCCCCGGGTCCAGCCCCTCGCCCACGCAGACCGCCACGTTGGCCGGGATCCTCAGGCGATGCGCGGCCTCAAGCACGAGGTAGGACACCGGGTTCGTGGCGTCGCGGCCTTGGGGGTCGTAGCCGCCGAGCTGCATGTACGCGGTGTCCATCAGCAGCAGGCAGGCGAGATGGAAGATCGCTTCCTCGTCGTCGAGCGTCCCGGCGGCGGTCTCCCGCTCGTAGTAGGGCCGCAGCAGCGTGTCGAGCCGCCCCAGCGAACCGCTGCCGTTGTACATGCGCGCGGCCATGTCGAACCAGCCGATCCACTGGCAGGCCTCGCGGAAGGTCGCCGGGGGATCGGCCAACAGCCGCTCGTTCATCGCGGCAACGTCCAGCAGGTTCGCGCGCAGGTCGCCGTCGGGCTCGGTCTCGGCCGACCGCTGAGCCTCGGCGATGTTCGTGCTCATCCACGCCCGGATACCCAGGACAACGTGCTCGAGGCCGTCGTAGAAGGCCGTCCGGTCGGCGGTGTTGAGCGCCCGGCAGCGGCGGAG
>VGFB01000044.1 GCA_016869015.1 Armatimonadota bacterium | reverse complement strand
CGTCGTCCACGACCGTGGCCGGCGAGGTCCGCAGCACGGCGACCTTGCCGCGCAGCCTCTGCAGCGGGTCCGATGGCTGTGTCTTCTGCGGCGGCGTCATCTTCGACAGTTCCTCCGGCCCCTCTCACTGCCAACGCTCAAGTCTGGGAATCGTCGCCCCTGGGCAGGGGATCCGCGACAGTCGCTGCGTTCGGCTCCCGCATGCCGCGATTATAGGCCCGCCCCTGAACCGGGTCAAGCGACTGGCGGAGGGAAAGGGCAGCCGGGGAACGAAGGAAGACCGGACGGACTTCGCCGGCCAGGAGGTCAGCGTCGGATGCCAACGACCGTCTCGACCGAAGTTCTGGAGCTCGCCGTGGTGGGTGTAGGCCTTCAGGGCGAGGGCCATGTGAAGTGCTATGACGCGATTCCGAACGCCCGAGTCGTCGCCGTCTGCGATGCCAACGCCCAGCGCGCCGCCGACGTGGGGGCGCGGTTTGGGGCGGAGGTGGTCCGTGGAGGGTACGAAGAGCTGTTCGCACGGGAGGACATCGATGCCGTCTCCATCGCGCTGCCCGACCACCTGCATCGCGACGCCGCCGAGAAGGCCTTCGCCGCCGGGAAGCACGTGCTGCTTGAGAAGCCCCTGGCGACGACGGTCGAAGACGCCCAGGCCATTGTCGCGGCGCAGAAGGCCTCGGGGAAGAAGCTGATGGTCAACTGGAGCAACCGCTGGATGCTGGCCTTCAGCCAGACGAAGGAAGCCCTCGAATCCGGCGCTCTGGGCGACCCGCTGTACTGCTATGCGCGGCTGAACAACACGCTCTACGTGCCGACGAAGATGCTCTCCTGGTCGGCCAACACGCAGCTGCCCCACTGGCTGATCTGCCACCGGCTCGACATCGCCCGCTGGTACTTCGGCAGCGAGGCGACGCGCGTCACGGCCGTCCGGCGCTACGGCGTGCTGCGGGATCGGGGGATCGACACGCCCGACCTCTACCAGGCCACCATCGAGTTCGCCAACGGGTGTGTGGGGAACTTCGAGAGCTGCTGGATCCTGCCCGAGAGCCTGCCCTGGATCGTGGACTCGAAGTTCCAGCTCATCTGCACCCAGGGATATGCCAACATCGACCCGCTGCTCCCCGCGCACGTGCGGGCCGGCGAGACGAAGTACGAGCAACCGGGCTACCTCGCCGGGGACGTGATGGGCGAGCCCACCGGTTTCGTGCGGCAGGCCATCCAACACTTCGTCGATTGCGTATTGCAGGATCGAGAGCCGCTGATCACCGGGGAGGACGGCCTCGCCATCACCCGCACCCTCTGTGCGGTCATCGAGGCCGCGGAGACGGGGCAGGCGGTCGAGTTGAGCTGGTAGCCGGAGGAGACCCCCAGCGATGCTGAGCACGAACATCTCCCTGCCGCTGGATGAGATTGCGGCGATCTGCCGACGCTTCCCGGTCCGGCGCCTGTCGCTGTTCGGCTCTGTGCTACGCGACGACTTCACGCCCGACAGCGACATCGACATGCTGGTGGAGTTCGAGCCGCAGTCACGGGCCAGCTACTTCACCCTGGCGGAACTGGAGGTGGAGTTGAGCGACCTGCTAGACCGCACCGTCGATCTCAACACGGCCGGTACGTTGAGCAGGTACTTCCGCGATGAGGTCCTGGCGGAGGCGGAGGAGATCTATGGCACGGCGTGATCCGACCGTGCGGATGCGACACATGCCGGCACATGCTCGCGAGGCCCGATCAATGGCCGAGGGACGCACGCGCAGCGATCTCGACACGGACCGCCCGCTCTGCCTCTCTCTGACGTGGCTCGTCGGGATGGTCGGCGAGGCCGCGTCTCACGTGCCGCCGGAAGCCCGCGCCCGCTGCCCGGCCATCCCGTGGAAGGCCATCGTGGCCATGCGTCACCGCCTTATCCACGGATACGACGTCATTGACTATGACCTACTGTGGGAGGCTGTGGCGCTGCACCTGCCACCCCTCATCGCCGAGCTCGAACGCATCCTCGAACCTGAAGGGCAAGCATGAGAGAGGAACTCCTCGCGTTGCTCAGCCGCCTGCTGACCACTCACTCCCCCTCGGGCTGCGAGCGGGAGATGGAGGAGCTGTGCCTGACCGAACTGGAGCCGCTCTGCTCGCGGGTGTGGCGGGATGAGGCGGGCAATGTGATCGGACTGATCGAGGGCTCCGGTAATGGCCCGGCAGTCCGGCTGATGGCCCACAAGGACGAGATCTCCGCCCTGGTAGCGCGGATCGAAGAGGACGGGAAGCTGCGCCTGGAGCCGCTGGGCGGGTCGTTGCCGTGGGTCTACGGGGAGGGGCCGCTGGACGTGCTGGGCGACGAGGTCGTCACGGGCATCTTGGGCATCGGCAGCAAGCACGTCAGCGCGCTGTCGGCGGACGTCTACGCCGCCAAGACGAGCCAGCCGCTGTCATGGGACAAAGTGCGCCTCGACTGCAAGCTCACGCCCGCGGAGCTGGCGAAGAGAGGCATCACCATCGGAACGCGCGTGTGTCTGAGTCGCTCCCGGAAGACCCCCACCTTTCTGGGGGACTACGTGGCCGCCTACGCGCTCGACGACAAGGCCGCGGTCGCCGCGTTGCTGCTGGCCGCGCGGATGCTGAAGCAGTCGAACCGAAAGCCGAAGCAGGACACGTACTTTTGCCTGACCTCGGCCGAGGAGCCCGGATGTGTCGGCGGCATCTACGCGGCGCGCAGCCTGCCCGGGGACATCGTGATCGCGGTTGATGTGGCCCCGGTCGCGCCCGAGTACCCCGTCGAGGCGGGTCCGCGCCCGGTGGTCTTCTACATGGACGCCATCTTCATCTACGACAAGCCCCTGGCCGATTCCCTGTGCGCGCTGAGCGCGAAGCTGGGGCACGAGCCCCAGCGGATGGTCGTGCGCGGCTACGGCAGCGACGCGAGCGCCGCGGCCAAGAACGGGCTGGCGGGCAGGTCGGCGTTGATCGGCTTCCCCACCGAGAACACCCACGGCTGCGAGATCGCGCACCTGGACGGGCTGCTCAACTGCGCCGAGCTCGTCGCGAGCTACGTGGTGGGCACGAGCGTCAGGGCACGGCGCCCGCCGGCGAAAAAGGGAGGCAAGAAGCGTGGCTGAACAACTCGGAGCGGCCGTGATCGGCCTGGGGATGATGGGTGAGCGGCACGCGGCGATCTGGCGCGAGCTGCCGACGACTCGGCTCGTCTCCGTCTACGACATCGTGCCCGAGCGCACGCAGGCCGTGGCGGAGGCCTGCGGCTGCGAGGCCGCCGGGTCGCTCGAAGCGGCCCTCGACCGGCCGGACGTGGACCTCGTTAGCGTCTGCACCGACGACGGGAGGCATGTGGAGCCGTGCCTCGCCGCGGCCGCGGCGGGGAAGCACATCCTGCTGGAGAAGCCGCTTGCGACCAGCCTGCAGGACTGCGACGCGATCATCGCCGCGTGCGCCTCGGCGGGCGTGAAGCTGATGGTGGGGCATGTGGTGCGCTTCGATCCCCGCTACGCCGTGGCGCAGCAGGCCATTGCGGAGGGGGCCGTCGGTGAGGTCATCCAGGTCTACGGACGGCGGAACAACATCCTCGACTCCGGCCGACGGATTGCCCCTCGCACCTCGGTCGCCTTCTTCCTGGGTGTACACGACTTGGACCTCATGCGCTGGTTCGTGGGGGCGGAGGCCGTGAAGGTCCACGCGGAAGCGGCCTCCAAGGTCTTGGTGGACGTGGCCGCCGAGGACTCGATCATGGCCCTCCTGAAGTACGAGAACGGGGCAGTGGGCTGCCTCGAGACGTGCTGGGCGATGCCGAAGGGGATTCCCTGCACGCTGGACGCGCGGCTGGAGGTCATCGGGAGCGAGGGCATGGTGCGCGTGACGGTCGGCGACGAGGGCTGCACGGTCATCAGCCCTGACCGGGCGAGCCGCCCGGACATCCTCTACGGCCCGCACCTTCGCGGCGAGCAGCATGGCGCGCTGCGGGCGCAACTCGAGCACTTCGCCGACTGCGTCCGCCTCGACCGCGAGCCGCTCATCTCGCCTCGAGACGCCCGCGCCGCCGTCGAGCTCGCGGTCGCCATCCACGAATCGTTGCGCACCGGCGCGCCGGTGTACCTGTGACGCCGGATGGAGTGTGCCCCATGCCCGACGCCCTGAAGCTGGACCTCTCTGAGAAGCTGTACGCGAAGGCCGTGGAGCTGATCCCGGGTGGGTCGCAGACGATGTCCAAGCGCCCGCAGGGGTACGCTCCGGGGGCGTTTCCGATCTACGCCGAGCGCGCGAAGGGCTGCCGCGTGTGGGACGTGGATGGGAACGAGTACATCGACTATCTGATGGCGCTAGGTCCCATCGTGCTCGGGTACTGCTACCCGGCGGTCGACCACGCCATCGTCGAGCAGCTCAAGAAGGGCGTCGTGTACGGTCTCCTGCACCCGCTGGAGGTGAAGGCGGCGCAGCTGATCACCGAGACGGTGCCTTGCGCCGAGATGGTGCGCTTCCTGAAGGGCGGGGCGGAGACGACGACTGCGGCGGCGCGGATCGCGCGGGCCTACACGGGCCGCGAGCTGATCCTCAACTGCGGGTACCGCGGCTGGGCCGACCAGTGGACCGCGCAGCAGACCACCCCCAACGCGCGCGGAGTGCCCGAGTGCCTGCGGAACACCGTCCGCAGCTTCCCCTACAACGATCTGCCGGCTCTGGAAGCGATCCTGAGGGAGACGGCCGACCAGGTCGCCCTCGTCTTCCTCGATCCCGTCAGCGCCACTGAGCCTGACGCGGGGTACCTCGGCGGCGTGCGGGAGCTGTGCGACCGGTATGGCGTGCTGCTGGCCTTCGATGAGATCGTCACCGGCTTTCGGCTCGCGCCGGGCGGCGCGCAGGAGGCCTACGGGGTGACGCCCGACCTCGCGTGCTTCGCGAAGGGCGTCGCAAACGGGATGCCGCTGGGGGTGGTATGCGGCACGCGCGAGATCATGCAGACGGCCGCGGACCTGCTGATCAGCGTGACTTACGGCGGCGAGTGTCTCAGCCTGGCGGCGGTCTGCGCGTGCCTGGAGGAGTACCGGAAGGGGCGGGTGCACCCGCACCTGTGGCGGCAGGGCGAGCAGCTGGTGCACGGGTTCGCCGAGTCCGGCAGGCGCCACGGTGTGCCGTTTGACTGCACCGGCCTCGCGCCGATGGCCTGCCCGCGGTTCACCCACCCGAACCCCGAGTTCAACGCCGACGCCTGGTCGTTCTTCCTGCAGGAGACCGCGAAACGCGGCGTCCTGATCCGCCGCGGCGGCTTGCTGTTCGTGACCTTCAGCCACCAGGACGAAGACATCGAGCACACGCTGAGCGTGGTGGACGAGTCCCTCGCCCTCCTCGCCGATGCCGTCCGCAGCGGCAACCTCAAGGACCGCCTCCACACGAAGCCCATCGAGGAGAGCTTCCGGCGGTTCTGAGGGGCCTCACGCGTCGGGTTCCGGCGGTTCCTCGTCGGGCACGGCTGTGGGCCGCAGCATGAGGTAGAGCAGCACGATCCCCCCGATCAGCGACAGCGCCATCAGCACCTCTCGGCTGCCGGCGTGCGCCAGCAGCGCGCCGCACACCACGATGCCGCCGACCGGCACCGCCACCGGCACCTCGAAGTGCCCCGGCGGCTCGCCGGGGCGCCGCTTCAGCACGATGAGCGCCGCGTTGATGACGATGAAGACGCTCATCAGCAGCACGCTGGTGGCCTTCGCGAGGGACTTGATGTCTCCCATGAACGCCAGCACGCACACGAAGGCCATGAGCGTGAGGATTGCCAGGTGCGGGGTGCGCCGGGTCGGGTGGACGACGCCCAGGAAGCGCGGCAGCAAGCCCTGGCGGGCCATGCCGTAGGCCAGCCGCGAGCCCATGATGTAGTTGAGCAGGGCGGTGTTGGTGATGGCGAAGAGCGCGATCCCCGAGAAGATCACCGACGGGAAGCGCGGGGCGGCGCGCCGGACGACCTCCACCAGCGGCTCCTTCGAGGCCGCCAGCTCCGCGTGGGGCACGACCGACACCGCCGAGAGGCTGACCGCGATGTACAGCACCGTCACGCACGCCATCGCGAGGACCACGGCGCGCGGGAACGTCCGGCGCGGGTCCTTGACCTCCTCCACCACGTTGATCATGTCCTCAAAGCCGATGAACGAGTAGAACGTCAGCACCGCGCCCTGGAGGACCAGCGGGATGCCGAGCGGCGCCGGGCCCTCCGGCATCGCGGGGGTCTCCAGGTAGTCCACGCCGCCCCAGTAGCGCAAGCCCACCACGACCACGATGATCAGCCCGGAGACCTCGACCGCCGTGCACAGCAGGTTGAGCCACGAGGACTCCTTGATGCCCCAGAAGTTCACCAGCGTCAGTACGCCGATGAAGCCCAGGATCAGAAGCGGGATCGGGACGGCCTGGGCGAGCGCGGAGGCGTACTCGGAGAAGGCCCTGGACTGCGTCGCCATCGAGGTGAGCCCCGAGGCCATTACTGCGAGCCCGACCACGTAGGAGAGGAAGCGGCGGTTGAAGGCCCGCTGCGTGACGTAGGCCGCTCCAGCGGCCCGAGGGTAGCGTGAGCCCAACGAAGCATACGACAGCGCCGTGAGGAGCGCCGCCACCATGCTCACGACGAAGGCGAGCCACACGGCGTTGCCCATGGTGCCGGCGACCTTGCCGGTCAGGGCGTAGACCCCCGAACCCAGCATGTCGCCGATGCCGTATAGGACCAGCGACGCCAGCCCTAACGTGGGCAGCAAGCTCGGGGCTGGAGGTCCTTCACGCGTCTCTTCCATGTTCGTCTCCGCAGGACGCTCGTCGGCGGTGAGTCGGCGCGCCAGCTTCACCCCCGGCCCTCCGGTCTCCTCTCCGCAGGAGCAGGCGTCGCCCCCCGCCGAGCGGAACCCCCCGGTGCCGTCCACTGACCGTCTGGAGGTGGTCCGCGGTGCCCACGGCAGGTTACGCTCTGGCCGGCTGCATCCTGGCGCTCTCGTGCGCGACGCTGGAGGGCCAAGTGCGACAGTCCGAGCTGGTCGGTGTCCCCATCAAGGCCGTCGTCTACGGCAACAGCCACGGCGCCCTCGCGCCGAGCCCCGACGGCCGGGAGGGCATGTTCTACATCCCGTACTACTCCACAACGGGCGGCGCGTTGGTCGGGTATCACGCCGACTCGGGCGAGCAGGTGAAGGTGCAGCTGGGCTCGGCCGGGGGATACGGCTGCGTGCGGGGTGCGGACGGCGCCCTGTATGTCGGCGGGATCAGCCCGGGCGACCTGTACCGCTACGACCCCCAGACCTCTGAGCTGCGGAACCTGGGAGGCTCGCAGTTCGGCGTCCAGTACCTCTGGGACCTGGCGGCCTCGGCTGACGGCAAGGTCTACGGCGCGTGCTACCCCACCTGCAGCGTGATCGAGTACAACACCGCAACTGAGGAGCTGCGCGACCTCGGGCCCATGAGCGAGGGCGAGCAGTACGCGCGATCCCTGTGCGTCGACTCGCGAGGGAGGGTCTGGGTCGGGGTCGGGACGCACGCGCATCTCGTGGTGCTCGACCCGGAGACGGGCGAGCGCCGCGACGTGCTCCCTGAGGACCGGAAGGACAACTCCTGCTGCTATGACCTGCAGGCCTCGGGGCGATACGTACTGGTGAGCATCCTCTACGATGGCGAGGTGCTGGTCTTCGACGCGGAGACCGAGCGTCTCGTGGGCGTCATCCCGCCGCCGAGTGACTCCCTGGCGTGGATGAACGCCCGGGGCGGGGCTCCCGGCCGGCCGTACCTCTACAGCACGCCTGGTGGCGACCTCTATCAGTACGACATCGCGGCCGGCGAGCTGTCCCTCCTGGCGGCGGGGCTGGGCCAGTGCGAGCAGGTGGTCGACGACCGGTTGGTGCACGGGATCAGCGATCAGGACTACTTCCTGTACGATCTGCAGACGCGTGAAGTCCTGGAGCGACGGGCGTTGGCCGAGGCCGAGGACGGCATGGAGATCTTCACGCTCACCGGCGCGCCCGACGGCAACCTGTACGGCAGCACCTACATCAACCAGCACATCTTCGAGTACCGACCCGAAGGCAACCGCCTGACGGACCTGGGGAAGTGCATCCGGCTCGGGGGGCAGGTCGACAGCATCCACGCCGGCCGCGACGGGCGCATCTATCTGGGTTCATATGTCCACGCCGCGTTGTCCGTCTACGATCCCCGGCGACCGTGGAGCCCCAGCCGCGAGCCCGACGGCAACCCGCGCGAGTTGGGGACGGTCGGGCACGGCCAGTACCGCACCCAGGCCATCGTCCTCGGGCCCGACGGGTGCATCTGGGTCGGAACGATTCCCTCGTACAACTCCGCCCCGACCGGCGCGCTCACCCGCTGGAACCCCGCCACCGGCGAGCATCGGAGCTGGCTCGACCTCGTGCCCGGCGGTGCGGTGAGTCGCATGGTCGCCGACGACCGGTACCTGTTCTGCGCCGGGGGCGGGCGCTTCTTCGTGTGGGACCCCTCCCGGGAGGCGAAGGTCTACGAGGAGGAGCGGTCGGTTTCGGGGCTGGCGAGTGCGCAGGGGGTCGTCGTGGGCAGCAGCGGCGACGAGGTGTTCGTGTTCGATCCCCAAGAGATGCGCACCGTGGCCGCCTTCCCGGCGCCCCTCGGCGCCATGGACCGGCTGGCGGTCGCGCCGAGCGGCCTCGTCTACGGCATCAACGGGAAGGGCATCGTCGAGATCGACGCTTCATCGCAAGCCGCCCGCCGGGTGTCCACCGAAGGGGGCCAACAGATCGCCGTGGACACCCGGGGCGACCTCTACTTCGCCCGGGGAGCGGCGCTGTACCGGTTACGGTGAGCGGCGACGGGCCTCACCTCAGTTCTGCGCTTGCCGTGCCGGCGGGAAGGTCACTTGCGCACGCGCGGCGAACTCCTTGATGGCCAAACGTGTGGGGTCTCACCAGTTTCCCGCCCCGTGGGCGGGGGGAGGCAGCGCCATGAGACGAGGCTTCACGTTGATCGAGCTGTTAGTCGTCATCGCCATCATCTGACTGCTGAAAAAGCCTCCCGCTGCTCCCTTCTGAGCCGTCTCCTTCGTTGTGAGAGCGCTGTCGACAAGTCAAGCAGCCCTTCGGGGGTCTGAAAGGCCTCGCCGAGTGCGCTCTGACGGGCGGTTGTCCAGGTTTGCGCCCGCTCTTTCTGCGAGCAGACGCTCTACTGTCCAGGTTTGGGTTATCGGCGTCTTCGGCGCGGTTCTCTCTTGGGTTGTGTGCTGCGGACGATGCGCACCAGGTTGACCATGAAGCAACCGAGGTACACCTGGATCGCCACCCGGTCCAGGCCCCGGAAGCGCGCCCGATCGTGGCTGGCGCGGCGCTGCTGATATGCGAAGGTGCGCTCGATCTCCAGCCGCGCCACCTGGGCCGCCGTGAACTCCGGCGTATCTTTGCGGGCCCGGGCGTCAGCGTGCTCGCGGTGGTAGGCGCTGACGAAGACCGTCCGCCCACGCTTGGACTTGCTGCAACGCTCCCGCAGCGCGCAGCCCTCGCACTGCCCCTTCGTGAAGTAGAAGTGCCAGCCCTGCTCTTCGGCCTTCCAGCGCCCGCCTTCGGCCACGTGCCCCGCCGGGCAGCGGACGCGTTGGGGCACGCCCTCGTCATCGAACTCCGGCTCGAAGTCGCTCGCCGACAGCTTCCCCTGCTTGTGCCCCTTGGGGGTGGGCGGCGCGACGTAGTCGGTCATCCCACGCTCCGCCAGCGCGTGCCGGTTCTCGCCGCTCGAATACCCGCTGTCTGCGACCGCCGCCTCCGGCCGCTGCTGCGTGTTCGCCTCGTGCTGATCCAGCAGTTTCTCGAACGGCTGGGTGTCGTCCACGTTCGCCGGCGTCGTCAACGCCCCGGTGATGATCTCGTGCTCGGGATCGATAGCGATCTGCTGCTTGTAGCCGACCATCGCCTTCTTGCCCCGCTCGCGCGTGCTCCAGCGCGCGTCCGGGTCCACGTCGCTCACCAGCCGATCCCCCCGCTCGTTCGCTTTCGGCTTCGTCTGCCGCTGCAGCACTTGGTCCAAGAGCTTCAGCCAGCACGCCCGAAATCGCTCGGCCCTCGCCGGCAGCTCCGCCTCCGCCATCGCTTCCCGGACCCGCTGGGTCAGCACGAACCAGGCCGCCACGTCCTTCTCGCGCAGCTCTTTGCTCTGCCACCACGACTCGTCCGCCAACAGCGCCGCCTGCTCCTCCATCAGCGCCGACGCCTCGGCCCCGAACCGCGACAGCATCGACAGTGCCTTCCGCACCAGACGCATCAGCAGCCGCCGCAACCGGGGAATCGCCAGATCGGCCACGATCCCATAGCTGTCCACCATCACCAACCGGCCCTTCACCAAGCCCCGCTCCACCGCGACCGTCACCGACCGATTGAAGATCGCCTGGAAGCGCTCGGGACCCAACCGCCGGCGAAACACCGTCAGCAGGCTCGGATGCGGCAGCGAGTCCTCCAGACCCAGGTGCAGGAACAGCCGAAAGGCCAGGTCCGTCTGCGCCCGGTCGATCACCTCGCGGTCGCTCAGCCCGCAGTACGACTGCAGGAAGCACAGCCGCAGCAACAACTCCGGGTCCCGCGCCTCCCGACCGTTGTCGGGGCAATACAGCTCGCCCACCAACTCCCGAACAAAGCTGAAGTCTACCTCGCGGTCAATCACCAACAGGGGATGATCCGGGGGAACCAACTGCCGAACGAAGTAGTCGTCATACAGCGAAGGCTGCGGCGGCTGCGGTCGATGATGCATCGGGGCTCACCTCAGCCCCTAGATTCTCACCTCCCGCCGCCAACCCCTGCCCCACTTTTTCAGCAGTCAGATCATCGCGATCCTGGCGGCGATCCTCTTCCCCGTGTTTGCGCGGGCCCGTGAGAAGGCCCGGCAGACAAGTTGCCTGAGCAATGTGAAGCAGATCAGCCTCGCAGCGCAGATGTATACGCAGGACTACGACGAGAGGTACGTCTTCTGGGCGCTTGGGGCCCCCACCTACTGGTGGGCGCAAGGCGTCGAGCCCTATGTGAAGAACGGCCAGCTCTTCGCCTGCCCGAGCGCCGACGGCGACCAGTGGAGGACCTGCGGCTGCGGCAGCCCGCAGGCGGTTCGCCCGGTTCACTACGGCGTCAACTGCGGCGCCGGCGGCCAGGGCGGCACGCAGATGCCGAACTGGCACGGGCCCTTAGGGCAGAAGCTGTCGTCCATCGAGGCGCCGTCCGAGACCGTGTGGGTCGGCGACTCCACGTGCGTGAACCTGGGGCCGAACAACTACTACCCGAGCCAGGGGACCACATGCCCCGGCGTGGCCGGCCGCCACAACGAGGGGGCCAACCTGGGGTTCTGTGACGGGCACGCCAAGTGGATGAAGTGGGTCAACACAAGCACCAGCGTGCCGTGGGGCTACTGGACCCGCCGGGCAGGCGACTGAGGCCGCACCACCGAGTCTGGAGCCTCGACCGTGGCAGGTCGGGGCTCCGGACCGGAGGCCCCGTCAGCCGTACTCGCCGTGTTCCCGTGCCAAGTCCATCCAGTAGCAGTACGCGGCGTAGCTGACAGTCGGGGGCACCGAATGGTCGGACTGGTGCACGTAGCCCCCGCCCGGCTTGGCGGCCTCGAGCTTGCCGACGACCTCCTCGCGGATCAGGGCCCTGTCCCCCGTCGCCAGCACATCCATGCTGATGTTCCCA
>VGFB01000043.1 GCA_016869015.1 Armatimonadota bacterium | reverse complement strand
CGTGGACGGTCACCTTGTATAGCCGGCCGAGGGCCATGACCTCCTCGGTGGAGCGTCCGCTGATCCCGCCCAGCTGCACGATGTGCGTGCGGAGTGTCGTCAGGAACAGCTCGCCCAGGGCCAGGGCAAACCCGCCCACGAAGTAGAAGTTACGGATGTTCAGCTGCGCCTCGAGGCCGGCCACCGCGCGGGCGATCGGCCGGATCGTCTGCCGGATGATGTGCAGCCCCAGCGGGTCGCCCCGATGCGCCGCCTTCACGACCGCCTCGTTGATGCCCCCGACGCGCTCGTCCAGGTCGTCCCCGGGGTGCAGGCTCAGGGCGTCGATGGCGGCCAGCAGCCTGCCCGAGGGACACGCCGCCGCCGAAGGCGCGAGTCGCTCGGCCTCCGTCTTCGCCCGGTACGCGTTCGAGTTCCCCGAGGACCCGGCCTCCAGGCAGTACAGCCCGCCACAGCCACACCGCCGGCCCGGGATGACCTCCTCCGGCCAGAGAACCGGCAGGTGCCCGATCTCCCCCGCCAGTCCGTCGACCCCCAGGTCGACCCTCCCGTTCCGCACGACCTTGCTGCCGATCCCGGAACTCACGGTGATGACGATGAAGTTCCCCACATCGTACCCGCGACGACCGCCTCGCGCAAGGATGTCATTCGCCGCCGCCCACATGTCGTTCCCATGCGCGATCCGTCCGGGCATCCCCAGGCGCTCCTCCAGCATCGCCCTCCACGGCACATTCCGCACCTCGGGCCCCCAGATGTTCGGCGTATTCACCTGCACCCCGTCCTCGGTCACCGGACCGGCCATCGCATATCCCAGGAACGCGACCTGGTCCAGGATCGGGCTCAACCACTTGCCCAGGAGATCGGCGGTGTAGGCCGGGAGATCCTTGGCGGAACCAACGGAATCCGGCATCTGCTCGTAGGTCGGAAGCTCAAGCGGCAGGCCCTCCTGGAGCGGCTCCCTCCGGCCCTTCAGCTTCAGCAGGGGGCGGCCGTCGGAGTCGAAGACGCCGAACCTCGGATGGGTGCCCCCGTGGTCGATCGCCGCTACCGGCTTCCCGCGGCCCGACGCCAGCTGAAGCCTCGGCAAGACCTCGGCGGCGGTGACTTCCGACAGCACGACTCGTCGCGATGCTGTGCGACTCACGGCCCGTTACCCCCGGGGAAGCGCGTCCAGGACGCGCCCCAGCAGCCGGTAGAAGGCCGACGGCTGCTCGAGCATCACAAAATGCCCGGCGTCGCGCAGGATGTGGATCTCAAGATCGGAGACGGCGCCCAGCCCGAAGCCCAGCAGCGAGTTCCTCAGACCCTCGTGGTCGTCCTCGCCGCGGTCGCCGTAGATGCCCCGCACGGGCAACCGCAGCCCGGCCAGGTCACCTGTCCCGTCGAAGCCGACCACGGACTCCCACAGCGTGGAAGGGAGCCGCCGCCGGTTGTTCATCATCTGCCGGACGACTCGCGCCTTCAACTTCGGGTCCGAGCCGTGCCAGTAGGACCTCCCGAAGGGCTCCGGAGCGCCCAGGCGGGGGAACGCATCGACGAGGACCAGCCCGCTGAGGAGCCCCGGATGCCTCGCCCCACAGCGCATCCCCACCATGCCCCCGAGGCTGTGGCCGATCAGCCGGCAGCCGGCGAGGCCCGTCGATTCCACCTGCTGAGCGACGTACTCCGCGCAGAGGTCAAGATCGAGCGCCGCCCCATCGGGTGCGGGGACGTTGTCGTGCCCGGGCAGGGACAAGCGCCGGACCTCCCCGTGGCCCTGCAGCCGCTCCTCCGCCGCCAGCCAGTGACTCGACGAGCAGCTGTACCCGTGCACGAAGACGGCCGGCGGCTGGGGCATCGGCTACTCGACCTCGATCTTGCGGGGCTCGGAATCGTGCCCCAGCCGGTCGAGCCACTCCAACCGGTCATCGATCAGCGCCCGCGCGGCCAGCAGCATTTCCTTGCGCGCGTTCTTCAGGTGACCGCCCCAGGGTGTTGAGTAGAAGCGGTCCAGCCGTCCCTCGAGCCAGCCACAGACCCCGACCTTCTTGTTCTCGCTCATCGTGGCGCCTCCTCCGGGCAGCGACGTCGGGCCAGGCGGCCCGACCTAGGGGTTCTCGCTCCCGACTGGTTCGAACTCGATGACCAGTTCGCCCGCCTCCACCCTCGCCTTCGTCGCCCTCATTCGCGCCAACGCGCCGGGCAGCAGCAAGTTCCGACGGCTGTTGCCGATCTCCACCACCAGCTCATCGCCGTGCTGCATGAGGTCCACGTCCTGGCGCGTCGCGAAGCCCAACTCCAGGACCATCCGTACCGAGCCGTCCGCCCGCTCGATGCGCACCGGCGGCCGGGCCCGCAACGACGCCATCGGGTCTCGCCCGCCGAACAGCGCCGCGCCCAGCTTCTCGAGAGCCTCCAGACCCACCACTTCGTTGGGCAGCAGCCGGGCCTCCGTCACGACAATCGGGTCGAAGTCGCTTCGGATCTGCGCCAACCAGCCCTGCTGAGAGGCCTTCATCTCCGTCAGATACGGATCCGTGACCTCCTCCGGCAGAACCCGGTTGGCCACCACCTCCTCCACGCAGAGCCCGTACAGCGAGAACTCCGAGAAGGCCCGTCGCGTCTCCTCCACCGCCATCCGCTCCGGAATAGTAACCAGCCGCACGCCCGTCTTCACCGGGTCCAGCAGCAGCTCGGTGATCGCCATGAAGCGCTCGTAGAGGCTCCGGATGGCGTCGTAGTACGCCTCGGTCGGCAGCGGGATCGACAGCAGCGGGCCCGCCGTGGGCCGCAGGACGCGCATGAGGCCCCGGTGCACCGGGAAGATGCGCCGCATGAACCAGCCAAAGGCCTCGGGGAAGCTCAGCAACCTCAGCGTCGCCCCGGTCGGGGCGCAGTCCACGATCAGCGCGTCGTAGTCGCCCCGGTCCCAGAGGTCCTTCAGCCGCAGCAGCACGCACGCCTCCTCGAAGCCGGGGACCATCGCGATCTCCTCGGCGAGCAGCGCGTCGACCCCCTGGCTCGAGATGAGCTTGCGCAAGTACGCCTGGATCTCGCCCCAGTGCTGTGCGATCTCGACGTTCGCGTCGACCTCCATCGCGTAGAGGTTCGGCGCCACCTCGGTCGGGTCGGGTCCCAGGCGCCGGGCGAAGCAGTCGCCGAGGCTGTGGGCGCGGTCGGAGGACAAGATGACCGTGCGCTGTCCGCGGCGGGCCGTCGCCAACGCCGCCGCCGCGCTCACACACGTCTTCCCCACGCCCCCCTTCCCGGTGTACAGCACGATCCGCATGTGAGGCGCTCCACGTCGTCAGGGCAGCAGTCGGGGCAGCTCCCGCAGGGCCGCGGACCAGCACAGTAGAGCCGCGGCGACGAGGACCAGCCACGGCACGAGGACGATGAGCTCGTCAAGGTGTGGAAGTCGGCCCCCCGGACGCGAGAACTGCCCGTGGCGGACGGCCTCCTGGCGCGCTCGCGCAGCCAGCCAACCGACGGCCACGGCGCCCGTCACGAAGAGCGCCGCCAACACCGTGTCACGGAATACGATTGCCGGCGTTTGGGCATCCGGGTCGCTCAGACCGGCAAGGACGCCCGAGAGTGCGACCGCAGCCGGGAAGAGCACCACCGCGGACAACGGCAGCCGGCGCGGCGCTGCTGACGGCAGCAACCGGACGGTCTCCAGGGCCTGAACGGCTGCGAGGCAAAGCGGAAGCGCAAGCGCGGCGGCGAGGGGGCCCAGGTGTGCCCACAAGGAGGGCGTGGCCCCGGTGTGGGCGGCCATCCATCCCAGGCTGCACACGCATCCCACGCACAGCAAGCACAGCCGCCGGAAGGGGCTCAACCCATACAACACGAACGGAAGCACAAGGACCCCGAGCGTCACCCATGCCGACCGCAAGGGCGGGCCGAGCCCCCCATCCGTGAGCGAACCGACCGGCACGACCGAGAGGGTCAGGCGGAGGAGAGCAGGGAGCGTCCCCGCCAGCGCGCCGGCGCCGAAGACGGCCGGGCCCGGGGAGAAGGACACGGGCGCCCGAGGGATGGTCGCCAGGGCGAGAAGTCCCATCATCGGGACGAGCCCGCCCGCCAGCCACAGACGCAGGAGGAGGGCCTCCGCTGCCCGCAGGCCGCCGCTGCGCAGGAGCGCGCGGGCGTCGACCAGGTCACTCCCCAGATCCAGGCCCTGGAAGGGCCAGAGCAGCAGGAACACGCCGATGGGCGCTACGACCGCCCACCCGATCAGCCACAGCTTCCCCCGCCGCGTGTGCCTGAAGGCCTCCAGCAGGAGCAGGACGCTGACCGACACGCCGGTCAGCCAGACCCCCGTCAGGGCGGTCGTCAGGCTGCCGGAGAGAGCAGAAAAGCACAGCGCGCCCCAAGCGAAGAGAACCCCGGCCAGCTGGTCGGCGGGCAGCACGCCTGCCCGGTTCTGGGATAGCTCGGTCGCGGCCAACAGGACGAGCAAAACGGCTGTGAGCGTGAACACGCTGCTCAGAGCGTAGGGGCTCAGCTCGAAGTACAGCGGGCCCACGGGCAGGGGGACTTCCGCCGCCTCGACCCGGCGCAGCAAAGCCAACGCGAGCCCGGCCTCGATCAGTCCGGCGATCCCGCCGACCAGCAGGGGCGCGCGGATGACCTGCTCCTCCTCGTGTTGGCGCCGGCCGATGGCCCGGGCCACCGGGGCGGTCAACAGCGCGCACAGCGCCGCCAGCCCCGGCAGGACCAGCAGCAGCACACCCCCGACGCCGCCGAACTCCAGCCCCGACATCTCAAGGCGCCTCCTCGGGCGTGCCCCCGGGCAGGCTCGCGGCGATCGCCAGCAGCGCTTCGGCCCGGGCCCGGCGGGCGAGGATCTGCCTGGCCAGCTCGCGCGCCTGCGCCGGGTCTTTCGCCGCCAACGCCGGCACGAGGGCGGAGAGCGGCTCGGACTGCAGGACGACGCGCTCGATGCCCTGCGTGATCTCCAGCGCCCGCTCAGGGGACTTCGGCGCCAGACGCACGGCGATCCTCGCGCGCGCCGCGTCGGCGAAGTAGGGGTCTGCGATCCGGCCGGCCTCGGCCAGCGCCCGGTCCACGTCGATCCCGACCCACGCAGCCGCAGCGAGCGCCAGACCCTCGTTACGCGTCTCCTGCTCGGCGATCCCGCCGGCCGTGGCGAGGGCCTCCTCCGCGGCCTGCCGGGCGACCTCGGGCTTCCCCTCGGCGACCGCGACCGCGAGAGCCGCCAGCGTCTCGGCGCGGGCGAACTCGTCGGGCACTCGCTGCGCCAGCTCCCGAGCGGCCTCGGCCTCCTCAACCGGGAAGGCCAGGACCGCCGACTGCAGCGCCTGACTCCTGGCGGCGGACTCGCCGATGGTGTCGATGAGGCGAATGGCCTGCTGCACGCTGCGTTGGGCGATGAACCCTGCCAGATCCGCCAGAGACAGGTCGCGCTCCACCCCGGCGGGCAGCCCCTCGGCCGTTGCCACCGCCTCCTCGAAGAGCGCCTGGGCCGTGTCGGCCTTCAGCGGGACGAAGGCGGCCGACAGGTCGCGCAAGGCGGCCACACGCGCCTGGGGCTCCACGATGTCCCGCGCCTGCGTCACGGCTTCTTCGAGCAGCTCCAGGCCCGCCTCCGGCGACTCCTCCGCCCGCGCCATCCCGATCTGCATCAGGGCCAGACTCCGCTGCCCCGGGAACGGGATGCGGTAGACGAGCTCGGCGGCCTCGGTCAGCACATCGGACGCCCACTTGGCGTCGACCTGCCGGATGCGACGCGCCACCGCCTGCATGGCCAGCGCGCGCTCGAACTCGTGCGCCTCGGTCGTCGCCATGAACCCGGCCTCGGCCAGCAGCGCCTCGCCCTTCTGCGGATCGTCCCGGCGCAGCTCCAGGGCGATCCCGGCGGTCACGACCGCCCGGGCATCGATCGAGGGGATCATCGCGGCGACCTTCGTCGCCTCCGCCAGGACGTCGGCTCGCGTCAGCGGCTTCGGCTCTTGCGCCCCCGGGAGTGCCGCGAACAGGAGCGCCAGGCCGACCATCGCGCCCACGCCTCGCCCTCCGCCGGTTGCTCTCATCGCTGCGGCCTCTTCGTCGCCGCGCCGAAATCGAACTCCACAAACCCCTGGTCGTAGGCCGGGGAGGCGTCGGCATCGGCGTTCGCCACCCACAGCTTCAGATCGGTCGCGTCGAAGTACACGGTGTGCAGATCGCCCGTCTCGCAGCCCGCTGTCACCTCGCGCATCGCCGACGCCACGGTCAGACTCCCCCTCAGCCCCCTCAACGCCGCGCGGATCTTGGCGTTCCACGTCGAGTCCGCGCCCATCGACATCCAGATCGTGTCTCCCAGCCGGCCGTACGGAGTGTTGGTCTGGTCGTAGACCTCGAAGGTGACAGGCCCGGCCTTCAGGGCGTTGGCCTCCCTGGCCTTGGCATCGCCGATCAGGTACAGGTAGGAGCTCGTCCGCCGGGCCCGCCGCACGATCTCCACGCCCTCCTCGACGGTCTTGGCTCGGGAGACGACGTCGCGCATGACGAAGGGCATCGGCTCCCCGCGCAGCGTGTGCTGGTCCCGATCGAAGTCGTCGCCGATCTCGCTCATGCACAGACGCTGCGCGTTCATCCCCGTGACCATCCCGATGAAGCCGCACCAGCCCACGTTCACGTAGGCCGGGCCGCGCCGGGGGTGGTACACCACGATCGCCGGGTTGTCCTGGATGTGCGCTTCAGTCGCGTAGTCCAGGGCGCGCAGCTGAATGAAGTGCCCGTCCTGGGTGAAGTCGCCCCAGGCGGCGAAGAAGGTGCAGTCCATCTCGGAGAGGTCCGGGATCGCGTGCGCGCGCTTCACGGTCTGCAGACCGACCCCCGCGCCCTCCGCGAGGCCTGCCATCTCCTCCAGGTAGCGCTCCGGAACGTAGGGCTCCATCTGGGTCCACGCCTCATCGAGCGCCTCAACGCCGACCCCCATGCCGGCGGTCATGGCGCCGATGATCTTGTCGTAGAAGTCCGCCACATCGTCCTTGAGCAGCACGCCGTGCGCGTACCCCATCTCCCGCGGTGTGCCCCAGACGTGCAGCAGCTTCACCGCATCCTTGCCCTCGCCCAGCGTCGAGACCGTCCCCGTCACCGGCCGGGCCGTCGTCGGGCCGGCCAGGCCGATCACCATCAGCACCGTCGCCGCAACCCGGACGACGCGTCGGTTCACCGCAGCCGACATGGTCCTCCTCCGGCCCGCCCGCCTCACGGTCGCTTGCCGAAGTGCAGGCAGTAGTGGTGGTGCACGTTCGAGACGTAGGTCGTCGGCCAGCCCCAACAGCCCAGGCGCTTCTTGTCCTGGCACCAGAGGGTTTCCTGCTTGAGGACCAGAAACCGGCGCAGACGCCCCGCGATGTCCCACGCCAGGGGCGCCATCTCGCCATCGGGCGCGCGGATGTTCTGCGCGATGACCGTCGCGTAACGCCCGGGCTTCAGCAACTCCGCCGCCTGCTCCATCACCGCCGCCAGTGCGTCCAGATAGGCCCCATAGTCGGCGATGTTGCCCAGGTCGCGGTCGTCCTCGGAGTAGGCGACATCCAGCCCGCTTTTCGCCCGCCGCCGGTGGGCCGACTCCGCCCCGCCGCGCGACTGCCGCAGCATGTCCCAGTAGGGCGGTGAGGTGATGATGTAGTCCACCGGACCGATCCCCAACTCCCGAAGCCGCATCGCATCCGCGCAGAGGACCTGCTGCTCGGCGAGACCGGCGCCCGCCTCCACTTCCGCCTGCACCCGTCGCCGCGTCGCCTCCGCGTACCGCTCGCTCAACTCCACGCCGATCCCCCGTCGCCCCGAGCGCGCGCAGGCCACCAGCGTCCCGCCGGAGCCCGCGAAGGGGTCGAGAACCGTACCGCCCGGGTGCGTGAAGAACCGGATGAAACGCTCGGGCACCTCGGGGGGGAAGCTCGCCGGGTGCGCCTCAATATCCGGGGTGATGTCATGGCGGGCGCCGTCGCAGACGAACCAGCTGCGAGTCGCCTTGACCCACTCCTTGCCGGTCAGGTCGTTCAGCCGCTGCGCGGTCCGTCGAGGGGGCTTGCCGTCGGTCGCCAAGGTCGCTCCTCGTGGGGGCAGAGCGTGCTCCGCCCACGCCGTCAGCAACACCTGGGCAGAGCACGCTCTGCCCCCACGGCAGGCCGTCGATGTGGGGCTGCTGTGCGCGGGACGGGCGCCGCCGGCGAGCAGCAGTTCGGCCTCGGCCTCACCGGGGCAGCAGCCCGATGCACGCCACGTCATTGCGTGCCAGGTACAAACGCACGACACCGTTCTCCGCCTGAGCAGGCTCTCCGGTCAGCAGGTCGACCAGGCGGTGCGTCGCCGGCAGCCTCACCGGAAGAACGGGCGCATCGACCGTGTGGCCCGTCGCGTTGTAGGCCGTGTAGAGCGTCTTCTCCCCGCTCGCGAAGCGGTTGGCGTACACGTGCCTCACCAGCGTGGGCACGAGCGCCTCGCAGTCCCGGCTCGCGAACACGTCCGCGTGATCGCGGAAGATGCGCTCCATCGCCGCCGGGTAGTAGGCCCCGAACGAGGCAACGCCGTTCCAGAGGCGCTTCTTGTGCTGCGTGTCGGCGCCCCGGTGGTCCAGCTCAAAGGCCTTGCACTCCGGGAAGTAGAACCGCTGGAGGTTCACCTCGAGCGGACGGAGCTCAGTCGCCTGGACGGTGAGATCGTAGGTGATGCACCCATCGAGGTACGGCAGCATGTAGTCGTAGCCCGGATGCTCGGTGGTGAGCACAGTGGTCGGGTCGACCCGGTCCATGCGCTCGCGGACCATCTTCGTCGCCTCGGTGGTCGCCTTCTGCCACTGGGTGATGCCCGGCTCGGCGTAGGTGTGCGCGTGTCGGTCACTGTAGCAGGCGAAGCCGCGATGACCGTACTCGTCGAGGCGAATCCCCTCGGCGCCGGTCTCGCGCATCACCCGCTCCATCGTCTCGGCCACCCACTCGCGCACGTCGGGGTTGTCGTGACACGGGTTATAGACGTCGTACCCCTTCGAGAGCGTTCCATCCTCGTTCACCACGTCCCACTCCTCGCCGTGAGCGCTCCCCGCCTGGCTGCCGATGTCCAACCGGAACGGGTCGGTATACAGTGTCACCAGCGAGCCCATGTCCTTGTACGCCTGGATCGCCTGCCGAAAGGCGGGCAGGCCGCCGAACCGCTCGTTGTAGCCGGCGTAGTCGCCGGGCTGGTTGTTCCACATCATCTCGCCCGTCACGGGGTCCTTCACGAAGTACGGCTCCCAGAGCTTGGCAGCGCCCTCGCCCATCACTTCGGCGACCTTGTCGATGGGTGTGCCCCATGGGCCCACCGGCGACCAGTCCCACCAGCTCATCAGTTCGATGCAGTCCGTGTTCGGCCGGATGAAGTCCGTGCGGTAGGCGCCGTCCCTGAACAGGATATCCTGGCCCCAGCCGGTGGCGATCATGTGTAGCACAGGCCCCAGGCGCGAGGGATGGGGGCGGAACTTCCAGACCCGATGCGCCCAGGCGACGTAGTCAACCATCGGGGTCTTCCAGTCCCCCGCGTGCGCCCAGAGAACCGCATCGGCGGGCGCAAAGGTCTCCCCCGGCCCGCGCGTCCGCTGCAGGTACTCGTAGGCGAGGCTCGTGCCCTCGACCGCCTCGAGGGGGTTGGTCCACAGACACGCCTCGGAGGCGGGCGCCGAGAGCACCTGTCCGCCGAACTCGGCCTGGCCGGGGACATGCTTGCGGAGGGCAAGGACCTTGTGCCAGCCCTCCGAGTCGTCGGCGCGGACCGCCAGCCCCCCGCCGCGTTGGGGGCTGTAGACGTCCATGAGCTGATAGAGCGCCTCGTGGTCCCCGTACCCGCGCCGGATGATCGCCGGGCGGTTGCTGAAGATGCCGCCGCCCCACGGGAAGAAGTAGTAGTCCTCCGCCGGTTGGTCGGAGGCAGCGAGGCCCGCGAGGTGCGGGAAGGCGAGCTTGAAGCCCACCGGCGCCTGACCGGCGTTCGAGACGGACAGACCCATCCGCAGGCCTTCATCGCCAATGCCGAGGCGCAGCGTGGCCGCCAACGCAGGCTCCTCGAGCCTCAGCGTCGCGGTCAGGGCCTCTCCTACGAGGTCAGCCTTGTCGATCCGGAAGTCGCGCGATCCCGAGTAGCGCTTTCCTTCGACCTCGATCAAGAAGAGCGCCACATCATCGGGTCGACGCACCATCTCGCCGTCCGTCCACTCGTTGTACAGCGAGACCAGCCGCAAGCGGTCATCCTCGGTCGAGAAGCGGGCGCGCAGCCCCCGGTTCTCGAAGCGGATCTCCTTCCCCATGAGGACGGCCGAGGGCTTCCGCTCCTGAGGCTTGCCGGCCGACGGCGACAAGGCCGGGGTCATGTCCGCCAGCGGCCCAACCGGATGACAGGACAGCACGCCCTTCAGCGTGACCTTCGTCAGCGTGACAGGTCGATCGGCGGCCTGGATGACGAAGCCCGAGGGCTTCAGCGTGCGGCCCTCCGGGAGCGGGGCGAAGTAGGTCCCCGGGCCGCGCACGGCGTCGCCCGGCTTGCCCTCGGCGTCGAGCCACGCGCACTCGATCTCGTCCGAGCCCTCGGCCAGAACGGACAGCGGCGACCTCAGGTCGAGGGTGTCCTCATGCCACTCCAACCGCGCCGACTGGCCCGGCTGAAGCGTCAGTCCCTCCGCCCCGACCCGGCCGTCGCGCGCGCCGCGGTAGAGGATCAACCCGGCGGGGTCGTCCAGGCGGTCCTCCGTGCCGGGCTGCCAGACGGCGGTCACGTCGAGGCTCTTCGTGATGAGCAGCAGGCGGACCATGTACTCGCCATTGCCGCCGGGGATTGTCAGCGCGTCCTGCCTCCACTCCTCGCCGCTGAAGGTCACCGAGCTGTTCGCGGGCGGGACGGTCGTGTCAATGCACAGGTACAGGTAATCGTCATGCTTGCCGCCGGGCGCCTTGCGGAGGACGATCTCGTTAGCGCCCCGCGTGAACCCCTCCTTCGGCAGCACGAAGTCGTACCAGCCGAAGACGGGCGTCCGGCCGCCGACCCACGCCGGCGCGCCGCAGTTCGTCGGATAGGTGTGCACCGTGCCGTTGACCACGATCTCGAAGGCCTCGTCCAGCCCGTTCTCCTCGGCCGCATCGTGCCAGGAGTAATCCCGCACCGCGAAGTGCACGGACAGCCGCACCTCCCGCACCTGCGCCCACACGTCCTCGGGGACGCTCGAAAGGTCCAGCACCTTCTTGGCCTGATACCCGGGGTCCCGCTGATGGGTGATGTCGAGGCTCATGTTCCGCGTCCACTGGCCGCTATCGTCGCGGACGACGTGGACGCCGTCCGTCAGCCGCTCGAACGTCGAGGGTGCTGCGAGACCCGGCGCGTTCATCAGCCAGATCAGGCCGAGAGAGACCATCGTCGCCGCCTCCGTTCCGATCCCCGCCCTTGCTGTCACGGTCCCCGATCCCCGCCGTCTCACCCCGCCGCCATCAAGTATCCGAGGTGAAACTCACTGCCCGCGCTGAGCTCGTGCCGCTTGTCGGTCACCGTGATCCTCAGGACGTGATCCCCCGGCGCAAGGCCGGTGGCAATCATGGTACAGTTCTGCCGGTTGAACTTGTAGGTCGGGCCCCACGAGGTATCGACCTCGCTCACAACCTTGCCGTCAATCTCGCAGGACACGATGCCCGCGTTCTGGCGGATCTCGTAGTACAGGCCGACCATGCTGCCGGTGAAGGGGAACTCGACCGACTGCCCCACCTGACTCGCCATGATCGAGCCATCGCGGAACATCCCGGCCGCCTCCTT
>VGFB01000042.1 GCA_016869015.1 Armatimonadota bacterium | reverse complement strand
TCATCCCACCGGGCGGCTCCTGCTCTCGCGCGAAGGGTACCCGATCGACATCGAGGCCGTCATCGAAGCGGCGGCCGAGTACGATGTCGCGCTCGAGGTGAATGCGTTCCCTCAGCGTCTGGACCTGTGCGACACCCACGTGCGGCTCGCCGTCGAGCACGGCGTCAAGATCAGCATCAACACCGACGCCCATCGCCCCGAGCACCTGCAGTACATGCGCTACGGCGTGGCGACCGCCAGACGGGGCTGGGCCACGAAGGACGACGTCATCAACACGTGGGAGAGGGAGAGGCTGATGGCATGGGTGAGGGGGAGAAGGGAGGCTCGGGGACTGAAGGCGGTGCCGTAGGCGAGGCCCCGACGGCCGCCGTGCGTCCACTGAGGTATGACCCGGCTACCACCTCCGCCCGCAACCGAGACCGAGGCGCCGCCCGAACCACCGCAATGGGTCCTCGGCCGAAGCGCCGGACGGCGCGAGACGAACTGGGACGCGGTGGCGATCTACCTCTGCGTGCTGGCGATCAGCCTGGCGAGCGCCTTCGCGGGGATTTGCCTCCTCCGCTTCCTCGTGGGGGCGGGAGTGGGGATCTGACCCGCGGGGCCAAGGACCCGGAGGAGGAGGTTGGCGGTGAGCGACCTGGACCGCTACGTGATGTGGGCAGCCGTCGGGGCGATCACGCTGTACCTGGCGGCGGTGTCGTTGGCCCTCTACTGCCTCGCACTGCCGTTTCTGGGGCTCGACCCTATCTGACTCCCGCCAGAGCCCGTCCTGGCAGCAGGGGCCGCGTCGTTCGGTGTGTGCCTCACCCACCAGGGGACCGGCCGAGCCCGCCCGTTAAGGGAGATGAGCGGGCTCCCCAGCCCGGGTGTGCGGGCGGACGGGGTGGCAGGTGTGGTGGCGGCCGGAGACCGGGGGCTCCGGCCTACGTGGTCACGTGGCGTCGTCGCCGCGTTGAGGGCGCGTGGGGTGCGGGCTGCGGGTCCGCCGACGCGCAACCTCCCGCCGATGCCCCTCGTGGTTGCCGGCTCTTCGAACCGCTGGCTGGCCCCGGGCGGTGCGAAGGGCCCGACGGGTCACTGTGCCTTCGGATGCACTCCTCGAGCGCGGCAATCGCGGCGGCGCGCTTCGTCCCAAAGCCACCCAGGGCCATGGCCTGCTCGAGGAGCCCATCGGGGATATCCACCGTGATCCTCATGCTCACCTCCGTACGGAAGCTCGAAGAGCGGCGACAGCACATGCGTGCCTGAGACGACGTGGCTGGGGAGACGAACGGCCTACATCGCGGTCTCGGGGATGCCAAAGCGCGCCGCGACCTGCGAGAGGTGGCGATCGCTGTGCAGGAGGGCTGCGCCGTGCCGCCACGCGACGGCGGCAACGAAGAGGTCCGCGATCCGTTGCCGGGGCGTCGCCATGTCGCGGCCCATGGCGGCCACCATGCTCCCCGCACCGTCGCAGGGAAGGACATCCAGGGCGCGCAGTTCCGCTTCCATTGCTTCCGCCTCCCCGTCGCTGCCGGCGCCACGCAAGACCTCTGCAATGACGATCTCGTACGTGGCGGCCTGCCCTGTCACCACCAGCTCCCTCACCGTCCGACGAACGACCCGATCCCCATCGGGGCTCGCGGCCGTGATCCACACGCTGGTGTCGATCAGGACCCGTCCCTCGTTGGGCCGCCGCGACCGATGCACGGGTACCCTCCCTGGGGTGGCAGCATCAGGCGCATGCGCTCCGCCGAAGTCGGCTCGTCGTCGTCCTCGCGCATGGCCTCCACGCCGTCGTGCGTGATCCGGAGTTGCGTTCGGCCCAGCCTGGCGACCAGCCGGGCGCGCAGCCGGCTCTTGACGAACTCGTCGAGCGCCACGATCATGGCGCTACGGTCGGTGCGCAGGTTGCTGACCTCGCGGACCTGAGCCACCAAGCCATCCGGCAGGTCGAGGGTCGTGCGCATATGTATCACCGATGTGCATGGTAGTGGCATCTGCGAGGCCCGTCAACAGGGGGCATCATCCGGCGGCAGATGAGCCTCTGCCAGGAAGTCGCACAGGTGGCGGACCTGGATGTCCAGCCCGGCCTCGCGCATCCCCGAGGCCAGCTGTATGACGCAGGCGGGGCAGGAGGTGATGAGGGTATCGGCGCCGGTCTCGCGGACGTTCTCGACCTTCCGGGCCAGCACTTTGCGGGAGAGGTCGGGGTTCGAGAGGTTGTAAGAGCCCGCGCCGCCACAGCACCAGTCCGCTTCGGGCAGCTCGATGTGCTCCACGCCGGGGATGCGCTTCAGCAGGTCTCGAGGCTGCGCCTTGATCTTCTGCTTGCGGCCCAGGTGGCACGGGTCATGGTAGGTAACACGATGGGACAGGGGCCGAGGCTCGGGGAGCGTCAGGTCGGGCAGCACCTCGGTGATGTCGCGGACCTTCCCAGCCAGTGCCTGGGCGGGTTCAGCGGCCTCCGTCCCCTCGAGCAGCCTGGGGTAGTGTTTCAGGAACGAGGAGCACGAGCCGCACTCGGTGAGCAGCACGTCGCAGTCCGCGGAGCCCAGCGTCTCGAGGTTGGCGGCGGCCAGCAGCCGCGCGGCCTCGCGGTCGCCGTAGGAATAGGGCGGCAAGCCGCAGCAGACGTTGGGCGCAACCGTGATGTCACAGCCTCCAGCCTGAAGCAGCCGGACTCCGGCCACCACCTCCCCCGGCACCTGGAAGTTGCTCCCGCAGCCCACGAAGTACAGCAGGCGCAGGCCCGTGACCCGTGCGGGGCGATAGCGGAACCAACCTCTCGGCCGGTCCTCCACGGGGTGGAAGCCGAGGTGCGGAAGCTGATCGCGGAAGAACTCCCGCGGCATGTGCTCGACGAGCGCCTCGGCGTTGTCGAGCTTCGGGCTCACGATCTTCAGCAGGCCAAGGCTCCGTGCGAGGCCGGAGATGCCGGTGTTCTTTCCCAGCGCGACGAGGCGCGCGTACTTCGCGAGACGCTCCGGATCGGGAAGCAACTCGCGGAAGATGAACTGCTGCAGCCATGAATCGCCATGAGCCTGACGATAGGCCTCGCGGGCCTCAACCATGATCTCATCGGTCTGGACGTCGGTAAGGCAGCTCTCAGTACACGCGCCGCAGAGCAGGCACTGGAAGAACCGGTCACCCATCTCCTCGAGCAGCTCGGATTTGCCGCGCTGTACCGCACGCACCAGGTCGTTGCGGGAGCGGGCGACGGCCCCCTCGTGGCCGGTCGCGCGGTAGGTTGGGCAAGTGCGGATGCAGTAGCCGCAGCGATTGCAGCGCGCGAGTTGGTTCGAGATGAACTCCGAATCGAGCTCCGGCATCGGGTACCTCAGGAGCGGAAGCAGCGCGCGGCTGAAGCCGCTCCTACAACGGCATGGCAGGCAGCACGCCCGCAGGATCGAAGGCCGCCTTGATGGCCTTGGAGATGCAGTCCGGTCGACGAGGCGTGAGCAGGTCACGGGCGGAGCCGGGCGGGGCGTCCGGGCCGAGCCAGCCGCCGGCTTCCCGCGCCGCGGTCTCCAGACCGGCGACCCACGCTCCGAGCGCCGCCGGGTCGCCTCGGGTCGGCACAACGATGTGGACGCTTCCGCTGCCCGCGCTCACCCGGATCGCGGCGCTGGGGTCGGTCGAGGCGGCCGCGACGAGAGGGGCGACCTCCGCCGGCGGCACGACAGCCTTCAGCCCGTAGAAGGGACCTCCGAGCAGGCGCGAGGCCTCGGCGACATCGCGCCAGAGGAAGGCAGCCTGGCTGCCGTCCAGGAGCACTGGCGGCTCGGGGCCGAACCGCGCCCCGGCCTCAGTCAGCCCGGCGCGCATCTCCACCACGTCTGCCGCGCAGCCGCGCAGGGCGAACAGCAGCCGCCACTGCCCGTCCGGCTCCGGCGGCTGCATGTTGCGGGCGGCGAGCAGATTCCAGAGCGCCGGATTGACGGCCTCCAGGGCGCTGGGGAGAAGATGCGAGGTGCGGACCTCCAGCGAGAGAGCGGCGAGCGTCGGGAAGTCCCCGATGCGCAGCAGGAGCGCGCTCTCCGCCGGCGGGAGCGGCAACGTGCGGAAGGTCGCCTCCACGATCATGCCCAGCGATCCGCCGGAACCGACAAGCAGGCGCTTCACGTCGTAGCCGCAGACGTTCTTCACCGTCTTGCTGCCTGAGGTCACGACCTGCCCGCCGCATGTGGCGAATCTCACCCCCAACAGCACGTCGCGCAGTTCCCCGTAGCCGTAGCGCAGCGGCCCGTTGCTGTTCGCGGCAACGAGGCCCCCGAGCGTGGCGCGGTCAGGGAAGGGGGCCGTCAGCGGCGCGAACTGCCCGTGCTCAGCCAACGCGGCCTGTAGCTCAGCCACCCGCAGGCCGGCCTGGGCGGTCACGGTGAGGTTCTCCCAGTCGTAGTCGACGATCGACCGCAGGGCGCGCGAGTCCAGCGGGAGAGCAGCTCCCAGATCGCCGACCTTCGTCCGCCCGCCGACGGGGACAACGCGGCGCTGCTCGCGCGTGACCTCTGCCAGGATCGCGGCCGCCTCCGCGTAGGACTCCACCACGACGGGTTGATCGTTCGAGGCCGGCAGGGGCGAGGCGCAGGGGGGGGGATGCAGTTGGAGCTCGGCGTCGTTGGGCGGCGGGAGCACCTTGCCGGGGTTGAACGTGCCCTGGGGGTCGAAGATGTCCTTGAGCGCGCGCATCGCGGCAAGGTCCTGCGGCGCGCAGGCCATCGGCATGGCATAGGCCTTCTGGCAGCCAATCCCGTGCTCGCCCGTCAGCACGCCGCCGACCTCTACTGCGAGCTTGGCGATCTCCTTGTCGGCGGCCAGGACCCGCGCCACCTCGTCCGGGTTCCGGTCATCGAAGAGCAGCTGCGGGTGCAGGTTCCCGTCCCCGGCGTGGAAGACGTTCCCCACATCGAGCCCGTGCCGCTTCCCGATCTCAATCACCTCGGCGAGGACGCGCGGCAGCTCGGTTCGCGGAACGGCAATATCGGTCGTGATCTTGTTCGGCGCAATGCGCGCGACGGCGCCGAAGGCGCCCTTCCGACCGCGCCACAGCCGGTCGCGATGCGCCTCGTCCGCGGCCACCTCGAACCGCAAGGCGCCCCGGGATGTGCAGATCTCCTGCACCTGCCGGACCTGGTCCTCGAGACCGGCGGCCATGCCGTCCAGCTCGATGATCAGGACCGCCTCCGCATCCAGCGGGTAACCGGCATGCACGGCCGCCTCGACGGCGCGGATGATCTGCCGATCCATCATCTCCAGGGTCGCCGGGATCATGCCCGCCGCGATGATGCCGCTCACCGCCTCGGCAGCCTTGATGATGGAATCATAGATCGCCAGCATGGTCACGACCGACTCGGGCAGCGGCAGGATGCGACAGGTGATCTCGGTGACCACTCCCAGCGTGCCCTCCGAGCCGATCATGACGCCGCGCAGGTCATACCCCGGCGCCTCCAGGGCCTTGCCGCCCATCGTCATCAGCCCGCCGTCGGGCAACACCACCTGCAGGCCGGTGACGTGGTTGGTGGTGACGCCGTACTTCAGGCAGTGAGGGCCGCCCGAGTTCTCAGCGATGTTCCCGCCCATCGTGCAGACGCGCTGGCTGGCCGGATCGGGGGCATACAGGTGCCGCTCCTTCGCGAGGCGCTCGATCAGGTCGAAGTTCAGGTGGCCCGGCTGCACGATGACCCGCTGGTTCGGAACGTCCATCTCCAGGAGCTTGTCCATGCGTGAGAGCACGAGCGAGACGCCGCCGCGGAGCGGCACTGGGCCCCCGGACAGGCATGTCCCCGAGCCCCGCGGCGTGACCGGCACGCCCTTCTCGTAGCAGAGGGAGAGCACGTCGACGACTGCCTGAGTGGTGGTCGGGAAGAGGACGATCTCGGGCCGGCTGCGTTCGAGCGCCCCATCGTACTCATAGGCCATCAAGTCGAGCGGATCGGTCGTCGCGTTAGCCCGGCCGACAGCCTCCGTCAGCCGGGCGACAAGGTACCTGCTCAGCGGCATGTCACACCCGGGGTCGCGTCTTTGGACTCTGATCTTATCCGCCTCGATCCACGCCTGGTCGGGATCACAGGACCGCTCTTGCCGCCGAGAGGAAGAGAGTGACGTTGCGCTCGGTGGAGTTGTGCCCCATCAGCCCGACGCGCCAGATCTTGCCTTTCAGGTCGCCCAATCCGCCGCCTACCTCGAGCCCGAAGCGCACCAGAAGCGCCTTGCGGGCCGGGAGGTCGTCCACGCCCTCCGGCAACCTCACAGCGTTCAACGTCCAGAGGGAGTCCTCGGCCTTCGGGAGC
This sequence comes from Armatimonadota bacterium, assembly GCA_016869015.1. Taxonomy (GTDB): domain Bacteria; phylum Armatimonadota; class Zipacnadia; order Zipacnadales; family VGFC01; genus VGFC01. Next base: position 5,821 of record VGFB01000042.1, on the reverse strand, counting down.
AGCTCCATCCCCAGCTCAGCCAGGCCGCTCTTCAGAAGCTCGTGGTTGCGCCGGTGCCGCTCCCAGCGCGCCTCGAGTCCTTCCCCGAGGATCAGCCGGAGCCCCTCGTGGAGGGCGTAGATCATGTTGATGGGCGCCGTGTGGTGGTAGACGCGGTCCTCGCCCCAGTAGCTGCAGATCATGTTCAGGTCGAGGTACCAGGACTGCACCTTCGTCTTCCGCGCGCGCAGAGCCTCGACGGCCCGGTCGCTGAAGCTGACCGGCGCAAGACCGGGCGGCACGCTGAGGCACTTCTGCGTCCCGCTGTAGCATGCGTCGATGCCCCACTCATCCACCAGCACGGCGTGGCCGCCGAGGGAGGTGACGGCGTCCACCACGAACAGCGCGCCGTGCTCGCGGGCGATGCGGGAGACCTCCTCCAACGGCTGAAGGACCCCGGTGGACGTCTCAGCGTGGACGACCGCGACGAGCTTCGTGGGCCCGGCCTTCACGGCTGCCTCGATGTCGGCGGAGTCGAGCGGACGGCCCCAGGGCGCCTCGACGCGCACGAGCTCGCCCCCGGCGCGCTGGACAATGTCGCTCATCCGCTGACCGAAGACGCCGTTGACGCCGACCACGCATCGGTCCCCGGGCTCGATGAGGTTCACGAGGCAGGTCTCCATGCCGGCCGAACCTGTCGCCGAGATCGGCAGGGTGAGTCGATTCTCGGTGCGCATGACGGCGCGCAGCATGGCTTGGACCTCGTTCATCCGCTCGACGAACCAGGGGTCGAGATGGCCGACGGTTGGTTGCGCCATGGCGGTGAGCACGCTCGGCGGGCAGTTGCTCGGGCCGGGGCCCATGAGGGTGCGCTCGGGAACGGAGATGGCCTGGACGGGATCGGGCACGGGTATCCTCCTGAGAGAGCGTGGTCGGAGTCGCGCGGCAGGAGACTGCGCCTGGAGAGGCGAATCGCGCCGCCGCAACGTTGACAACTACAAACGCACCGGACCGCAGGGCCGACGTGGCGTGCGGTCCCAGAGGGAAACGGAAGTGCTGAAGCAACGGTTGTCGCCGCTCGTGATTGTCGTGCTCATCATCGCCGCGCTGCTCATCATCTCCGGCGTGTTCTACCTGCTGATGCACCGCTCGGGGCCGGTGGACTCCGAGGCGCCGCCGATCGTCAACGACCCGTATGCGAGTCAGATCTCCGGCGGCCCCCCGCCCGCCAACCCCGAGCCCTCCGTGGCGCCCTAGCGCAACGAGGCGGCCCATTCCCCGCGAGGGCTCCGGGCCCCTCTCCTGCGAGCGATCGTCTCCGCGCGCGAGCCGGCGCGAACCACGCGGCGGCTCGCGCGTTCTGCATAGCGGGTCCATCGCTACTCATGTTGCCGGGAGACGACACCATGTGGCTCCGTCGCTGGGCGGCCTCGGCGTTGTTGATGTCGACCCTCGCCGCGGCCGCGGCCGAGGACTGGATTGCCTTCAGCTCCATGCGGAGCGGGAACCGGGACATCTGGGTGGCCAAGGCCGACGGCACGGGCCTGCGCAACGTCACTAACAACCCCGCCTATGACGACAAGCCGTGCTGGTCGCCGGACGGCAAGCGGATCGTGTTCGTGAGCGACCGCACGGGCGACGACGAGGTATTCGTGACCTCGGTGGACGGGGGTGCCGCTCGCAACCTCAGCAACAACCCGGCCTCGGACCAGGATCCGGCGTGGTCCTCCGACGGGCAACTCATCGTCTTCACCAGCGACCGCACCGGCAATGGCGACGTCTTCGTCGTCCCAGCGGAGGGCGGCACACCGACGAACCTGACCAACCATCCGGAGTGGGACGGGCCGGCAAACTGGTGTCCCGTGGCGCCCTGGATCACTTTCGTGTCGAACCGCGCCGGCAATCAGGACCTTCTCGTGATGGCTCCGGACGGGACGCAGCTCAAGGCCCTCACCACCCACGAAGCCTACGAATCGGACGCCGTCTGGTCTCCCGATGGCCGGTACATCGCCTTCTCCAGCCACCGCGAGGGCAATGTGGATGTCATTGTGATGGACATGCAGACGGGCCGGGAGACCAACGTCAGCCTCGATCGCGGGTGGGACGCCGATCCCGCGTTCTCTCCCGACGGGGGGTGGCTCGCGTTCGCCTCCCACCGGTTCGGCAACAACGAGATTCTGGCGCTGGCCCTGGGGTCCGCGCAGTTGGCGAACCTCTCCAACCACCCGGCCGACGACCGCCGGCCGGTGTGGTCGCCCTCGGGCGAGCACCTCGCGTTCCTCAGCAACCGCGATGATCCCACCTATGACGTCTTCGTCATGCGCGCCGACGGCAGCGACCCCGTCAACGTGTCGAACGTCCCCGGCGAAGACCGCGCCCACGTCTGGCGGCCGCAGTAGCAGGTCCCGTCACCGCGCCGGAGAAGTGCCGGCATGACTACCTTCGGGGTGCGCAGATGCCCATTGACAGCGACTTCGCCCGGGTCCGCCGATGCCTGCTGCTGGAGGGGAAGCCCGATCGCGTGCCGCTGTGCGAACTGCACGTGGATAGGGAGGTGAAGGAGGCGTTCCTCGGTCGGCCCATCGCCTCCGCGCATGATGAGGTCGACTTCTGGGTCGCGGCGGGGTATGACTTCGTGCCGCTGTCGGCGGGCTTGCTGGAGGTCGGCGGGGTCCTCTCCGGAGAGGCCACGCAGCGGAAGCAGCATGAATACACGGCCTACGGGGACGGCCGGCGCGAGGTCACCTGGGCTGCCGAGGGCGAGGGCGTCATCGTCACCCGCGAGCAGTTCGACGCCTTCCCGTGGCCCGATCCGGATGCCCCGGACCTCTCACACATCGAGGCCGTTGCAGCCCTCCTGCCGGAGCGCATGCGGGTCATCGTCATCATCGGCAAGGTGCTCACGGCCACCTGGATGCTAATGGGCTGGGAGGGCTTTGGGCTGGCGTCGCGCTTCGAACCCGACCTCCTCGCCGACGTGTTCGCGCGGGTTGCCGAGGTACAGTTCCGCACCTTCGAGCGCGCCCTGGAGCTCCCGAAGGTGGGGGCCCTGTGGATGAGCGATGACATGGCCTACGGCACCGGGTTGCTCTGCTCCCCCGAGATCCTACGGCGGCATGTCTTCCCAGTGTACAGGCGGATGGGGGAGATCTGTGCGGCGCGGGACCTGCCCTTCGCGCTGCACTCCGACGGCGATCTGACCCCCATCCTGCCCGACATCGTCGGCTGCGGGTTCCGCGCGCTGCACCCCATCGAGCCCCAGGCGATGGATGCGCAACGGGTGAAGGCGGAGTGGGGCGATCGGCTCTGTCTCCTGGGCAACATTGACGTGGACCTCCTCGCGCGCGGGACGCCTCAGCAGGTCGCCGAGGCCGTCCGCCGCAACATCGATCTCCTTGGCCGCGAGGGCGGGTACTGCGTCGGCTCCGCCAACTCCGTCACCTACTACGTCCCCCTGCGCAACTTCGTCACCATGATCGAGACCGGACTGGCCTACGGGAAGCTCTGACCTCTGATTCCACCCAGGACTGACGTGGTGACGTGGCCGTTCCGTTGTGATATACTACTGCCGATAGTATATCACAGGAGGCGAGGGCCATGTTACGCCCGATGTTGGCACTGGCGGGTCTCGTCACGCTCGCGGCAGGAGTGGCCGGTTGTGGCGCGCAGGACGAGGTGGTCGGGGAGGGGCCGGCGTCGCTGGTCTTCAGCAACTCGGGAGCCGAGACGATAGATGTCTCGGTCCGCTGGACCGACGATGAGGGCACGCCGCGGCGCAAGGGCTTCGATCTCGAGCCGCAAGGCAGGGTCGAGGTTCGCCTGGCTGATCAGCTCGAGTACCGGATCTACCTGGACGCGGAGTGTGGGTCCACAACTGCCGCGGAGGAGGGGCCTCCGGAGCCCAGGGTGATCACGGTCGGCGGCGACTGACCCGCCGTCAGGGAACGCTCAGCGTCCCGGTCCGCCCGCCGTCCTGCACGGTGACCGTCCGTGAGTCGGCGTCCCAGTCGACCTCCGCGCCAAGGGCCTCGCTGACGAAGCGCAGGGGCACGTAGGCCCGGCCGGAGATGGAGGTCGCCGGCGCCTCGAGCGCAACCGATGCGCCGTCCACGTAGGCGCGGGCGCTATCGAGTTGCAGCCGGACGACATGCGCACCCTTCGTGGCCTCGATCCGGCGCGTCGTCGAGTCGTAGTCGACGTCGGCCCCGAGCCACTCGAAGATCGCCCGCAACGGTACCAGCGTCCGCCCCTCGCGGATCAAGGGCGGCGCGTCCGAGGTGATCACACCGCTGCCCCCCGGCGCCGCGGCAGGGGGCGCCGCGCCGACCGGCTGCCACTCGAGGAGCAGAAGCGGAGCTGCGGCTTCAGCGGGGAAGGTGAGCCGGCAGTTCAGGCGCGCGCCCGCCCCCAGAGCCCTGGCGAACGCGACCCCGTCGACCCCTTCCGCGAAGGCGAACTGCTTCTCCCCGCAGATGTAGAACGTGCCCTGCGGGGCTGGTACGACCCGTGCGGCAGTGAGAGGGATCTCAAACGCGTAGCCCGACCGCTCGTCGCGTCGCTCCACCTCCCGCACGAGCCGCAGCGTTGTGCCGCCCGTACCCTCGATGCGTTCCTCGGCGACCGCAAGCGTGTAGCGGAAGCCCCACTCGTATGCGAAGCCCTCGATGCCCCCCGGCAGCGGCCGCCACGGGGCCCCCGGCCCCTCGCCGACCAGCAGGCAGAGCCCAGGGTAGGCCCCGGTCACAGGCGCCTTGTGGGGCGCCACGATCAGCGTGCGCTCCTGTCCATGGGCCGCGCCGATGGAAAGCGCGACAAGCGAGATGAGCTGCGCCAACGCACGCATCAGAGCCTCCGAGGAGCGTCACTTGTCCGACGGGCTGCCTTGTCCAACGCCTGCGCGCGGGCTGCGGTTCGGTGCCGATCGCCGACTGGGGCGTCCATCCGTCAGATGAAGATCTTGTAGTTCCTCCGGCCGAGGGCGGGGCCGAGAAGGGCCCAGACCGAGCCGCAGACGTAGTCGCCGAGGATCAGGCCCAGGAAGAAGCGCACGCCCTCCTTGTGGACCTTCATGCCCCAGTAGCGGGTCAGCACGACCTTGATGAGCCAGCTGACCAGGAAGGCGAACCAGAAGTAGTCCATGGCGAAGCTGATCGCGAGGGCGTAGCCGGCCGGGTGGAAGGGCATCGTCGTGAAGCGGAAGCGCAGGGCCTTCAGGACGAACATGAACGCCGCGCCGATAGCCATGAACAGCATGGCGCGGTAGTCCGGTCCCTCAGGCATGTCGATCCACTGGCGGAGCCGGTTGTACGTCTCCCAGCCGACCCAGGACTTGAAGCCCTGCGCTCGCGCGCTCGCGCCCTCCCGGAAGGTGACGGTGAGGTTCGACCAGTAGGCGATCAGAATCGCCGCCGCGGTCGCCAGGATGATCGTCCGCGCCAGCCACTTGCGGTCGATCTCGGCGTACTCGGTCATCTTGAGGGCTTCGAGCTGGTTGGGCATCGGATGGCAGCGGTAGCAGCGGTTGAACCAGTAGGTGGTCGAGAGGGCGGTGAGGTTCCGCACACCCATCGACCGCGACCCGGCGATCTGGACCATCAGGCGGTGCGGGTTCACGAAGTAGATCTCGTGCGGCGCCCCGAACTCGGCTCGAACGCGCGTCATCGCCAGGCTCAGGAGGTAGAAGATCACGAGGAAGCCCGCGATGGTGGGGGCGTTCATCCCGGCCTGGATCGCGATGGCGACCAGCGCGCCCGACCCGCCGACGACGCCGGCAAAGGCGAGGCGGTAGGAGATCGGCTCATCGGCGTCGTTCACGGCGGGCGTGTCGGTCCACACCTTCCGC
>VGFB01000041.1 GCA_016869015.1 Armatimonadota bacterium | reverse complement strand
ATTGGCAATCCACGTGGTGCCGCCGCTCTCCAGGCACTCCACCCCGCAGAAGGACTGCTGGGGATGAGTGCGCGGTTGCGGTTCGATCCAGTCGCTGGTGTCAGGAAGCTGTACCGGGCGCTCCACGATGTCGAACTGGCTCTCGGCGAAGGCGCGGACCGCGCCCCCCTTGGGGTAGGCGGACCAAACCATGCGCAGCCGATGGTCGCGGGCGGTGTTCTCGACACGCACGCGGTAGTGCACCGCGCCTGCCCGACTCTCGGGCATCGTCATCCACACGGTGATCGGGAGAGTGACGGTCTCTTCGCTGCGGGCCTTGGCGTCGGGCGTGGTGGAGCGGGGCACGGCCATCGTGTAGTCCCAGCGCTCGCGCTCGAAGAGCAGCCCTCGCGCCTCGAGGGTTGCCTGCGGCGGCTGCTCCCGGACGACAATCCCGTCGCGCTCGGGGGGCACGTAGTTGTAGCCGTCGCCCACGTCGCCGCCGTCCTCGAACTCGCCGTCCCAGGGGTGGATGCCGGCATAGACGATGTCTGACGGGTCCTTCGCGAAGGGCAGCTGGGACCGGATCGGCCCCGCCTCCGGCACGGCGGCGAGGGCCTTGTAGCCGAGGCCGGGCACGGTCGTGCGGAAGGCGATCTGGTGGCGCGTCACGGCGATCCCGCGCGGGATGTTGTGCGGCTCCTGGCGGAGGAAGTGCCGGTGCTCGACGCCGATCCGCTGAAGGGGCACCTCATTGCCCTCGGCGTCGCGCAGGCGGAACCACTGCACGTGCTGCTCGGCGGGGAAGTCGATCTCCGCAAAGATGAGCTCATCCCGCGGCCAGCCGAGCGGGTTCACCACGACGACCGGCTGCGCGCCCTCAGGGACCCACGACGTGTCGATGCGCTCCGCGCTCCGCTCCATGCCGCGCCTGGCTGAGTCTTGCGCGATCCGCAGGGACTGGCGGGAGCGGTAACGCATGTCCTGGTGGACCTCATCGATGCTGCAGCCGCAGATCGAGTCGTGCGGGTGGTTGAGCAGCAGCTCACGCCACGCCTCGCGTAGAAAGCCGCGCTCCCGCGAGGGTCCATCGCCGAGGGCCCCGGCGAGGGCGGTCATCGGTTCGGCCCACCGCTCCAGCTCCGTCTGACACGCCCAGTTCTCCTGCTTCAGCGGCATCCATGAGCTCAGCGTCCCCGCGAGCAGCGCCTGCAGCCGGAACGCCCGGTTCGCGACCCGCATCTCGCCGCGCCAGACCGCAAGCTCCCCCGCCTCGGCCTTCACCGCGTCAACGTAGGCCGGCAGGGAAGTGTGGATCACCTCCGCATCGGGCATCCCGGCGTTCGCGGCGGCGATGATGCCCAGGGCCTTGGCGCTCGGGTAGATGTGGTCGACCCCATCCATGGCCAGGAGATGGCGCGTAGTCGCGTGCTCCTCGGCCTTCTGCCGGAGGCGGGTCAGGCACTCGAGGGCCAGCTTCGCGTCGACCTCCTCGCCCGGCGCGTTGATGATCGGTTCACACTCATAGTAGAAGTTGCTGTAGGCGAACTCGTCGGGCAGCTTCAGGCACAGGACGCGGCTGTCGTCGGGGCTCTCCCACCAGAACTCGCTCCTCGTTTGGTCGTAGGTGACGCCCCGGAACAGGATGGCGTTGTCGATCCCGAAGCCCCGGAGGATCTGCGGGAGTTGGCTGAGATGCCCGAAGGTGTCGGGGCAGTAGCCGACGGGCATGACGCCGCCCCACTCGCGCGCCTCGCGCGTGCCCAGCAACAGGTTGCGCACAGTCGCCTCGCCGCTCACCAGGAACTCATCGGGCAGGATGAAGAACGGCCCGACCAGCAGCCGCCCCGACGCAATGTGGCCCCGCAGCTCCTCGGCGCGCTCGGGGCGGATCTCGACGTAGTCGGCGAGAGGCAGCGTCTGGCCGTCGAGGTGATAGTGACGGTACTCCGGGTGGGCGGCGAGCAGGTCCAGCAGGTGGTCAAGCAGGCCGACCAGCCTGCGCCGGAAGCCCTGGAAATCCTGGTGCCACTCGCGGTCCCAGTGGGTGTGGCTGATGACGTGGATGACGGTGGGCCGGGGCATCTGGAGCCTCCCGGAGGGAGCACTGAGTGCCGAGCATTGAGCATCGGCCGCCATGGTCGGACAGCCGTCCGTGCCTGCGGCTCGCCTGAGCCGCGCCATCGCTGTTACCGCAGCGCAGCGTCGATCGCCCCGAGCTCCTCCGCGCTGAACTCCGCCCTCTCCATCGCCGCGACGTTCTCGACGATCTGGGAGGCCCGGCTGGCGCCGATGAGTGCGCTCGTTACGCGGGCATCGCGCAGGACCCAGGCGAGGGCCATCTGGGCGAGGGTCTGCCCGCGCCCGCGAGCGATGGCGTTCAGTCGCGTGAGCTTCGCGACGAGCTCCGGCGTGATGCTCTCCTTCCGGAGGAAGCCGGTGGGCTTCGCCGCGCGGGAGTCGGACGGGATGCCCTGCAGGTACTTGTCGGTCAGCAGCCCCTGGGCCAGCGGGCAGAAGGCGATGACGCCGATGCCGAGGCGGTCGGTGTGCGGGAGGAGGTCGCCCTCGATCCAGCGGTCGAGGAGCGAGTAGTTCGGCTGATGGATCGCGATCGGGGTGCCGAGGTCGGCCATGATCCGCGCGGACTCCACCGTGGCCGCCCCTCGGTAACTGCTGATCCCCGCGTAGAGCGCCTTGCCCTGCCGGACGAGGTGATCGAGGGCGCCGAGGGTCTCCTCCAGGGGCGTGGTCGGATCCGGCCGGTGGGAGTAGAAGATGTCCACGTACTCCAGCCCCAGCCGCTTGAGCGACTGGTCGAGACTCGCGACGAGGTACTTGCGCGAGCCCCACTCGCCGTAGGGGCCGGGCCACATGTGGTAGCCCGCCTTGGTGGAGACGATCAGTTCATCCCGGTGGGCCGCGAAGTCGTCCCGCAGCAACCGGCCGACGTTCGTCTCCGCCGAGCCCGCGGGCGGGCCGTAGTTGTTGGCGAGGTCGAAGTGGGTGATCCCCAGGTCGAAGGCGGCGCGCAGCATCGCGCGCGCCTCCTCGGGGTCGTCCCCAGCGCCGAAGTTGTGCCAGCAGCCTAGCGAGATGGCCGGCAGTAGCAGCCCCGAGCGGCCGCAGCGGCGATAGGGGTGACGCTGGTAGCGGTCGTCGGCGGGGACGTAGCCCATGGCGTGGCCTCCAGGTGTTTGGCCAGCGCCGTTCGTCGCCGGCGCCACGCGGACCTTGCGGCCTGAGGAGGAGGGCTTCCGGCGGTCGGGCACGAAGCGTCGCCGGATCAGGAGGGATTGCGCCATGAGGACCGCGGTCATCGGCTTGACAACCGCCGCACTGCTCGCGGCGCTGGGAGCGTGGGTCATGGGAGCCGAGGAGAGCCTGAACGCCGGGGGCGGCGGCAATCCCTACGGGCGCTGGGAGAGGGGCCTGCCGTCAGACCCCAGCTTCTTCCCGATCGCCGTGTGGCTGCAGGATCCGAGGAACGCGGCGCGCTACCAGGCGGCGGGCATCAACTTGTACGTGGGCCTGTGGAAGGGGCCGACGGTGGAGCAGCTCACGGCCCTGGAGGCCGTGGGAATGCCCGTGATCTGCGACCAGAACCAGGTGGGGCTGGCCTATCAGGGCCAGGCGATCGTGGCGTGGATGCACGGGGACGAGCCGGACAACGCCCAGGCGCTGCCCGGGGGCGGGGGTTGGGGCCCGCCCATCCCCCCGGAGGAGATCACGGCCGACTACGACGGCCTCCGGGCCGCCGACCCGACGCGTCCGGTGCTGCTGAACCTGGGGCAGGGCGTCGCGTGGGACGGCTGGTACGGCCGCGGCGTGCGGACGAATCACCCCGAGGACTATCCGCGGTATGCCGAGGGCTGCGACATCGTCTCCTTCGACATCTACCCGGCCGTCCACGACCGCGCGGAGGTCGCGGGGAACCTCTGGTTCGTGCCCAAGGGCGTCGACCGTCTGCGGGAATGGACCGCCGACCGGAAGATCGTCTGGAACTGCATCGAGTGCACCCGCATCAGCAATGAGAGCGTGAAGCCGACCCCCCATCAGGTGAAGGCCGAGGTGTGGATGTCGCTCATCCACGGGTCGATGGGGCTGATCTACTTCGTGCATCAGTTCCGCCCCGGCTTCATCGAGGCGGGGCTGCTGGCCGATGACGAGATGACGCAGGCCGTTACGGCCCTCAACCGGCAGATCCACGAGCTGGCGCCGGTTCTCAACAGCCCCTCCGTGCCTGGGCTGCAAGTCACCTCGGCCAACGCCGAGACGCCCGTGGACCACATGGCCAAGCAGGTGAACGGCACGTACTACGTCTTCGCGGTCGCCATGCGCGACAGCGAGACGGAGGCCGCGTTCACCCTCCCTGAGCCGCTCGACGGCCGGGCGATCGTCCTGGGCGAGAACCGCGAAGTGCCGGTCGCCAAGGGGCGCTTCGCCGACCGCTTCGTCGGCTACGGCGTGCACCTCTACCGCATCGAGCCCGCATGAGCGACTCCGCCGACTCCCCGACGCCGCCGGCTCGCATCGGGCCGCGCCATGGCGCGTGGGTCGTGTTCCTGATCGCCTGCGTGGTGTACGGCTTCCGCCTCGGGGCGTTGGGCCTGATCGCCCGGGATGAGCCGCGCTACGCGGCGGTCGCGAAGGAGATGCTGCTGACCGGGGACTACGTGACGCCCCGGTTCAACGGCCTCGTCTACCTGGAGAAGCCCCCCCTGTTCCACTGGCTGAACGCCGCGAGCTTCGCGGTGCTGGGGATCAACGAGTTCGCGATGCGGCTGCCCACCATGCTCGCCGCGGCACTGACGACCGCCCTCGTCTACGCGATGGGGCGTCGGGTCTTCGGGGCCCGAGAGGGTCTGCTGGCGGCGCTGGTGCTGGGCTCGTGCGTCGTGTGGTTCGCGATGGCTCGGTGCGCGAGGTTCGACATGCCCCTATCGCTTGCCGTCACGGCCGCGGCCTGGTGGGCGTGGCTCGGGGCGGAGGGGGGCCGGGAGTCCCGCCACTACTTCGTGTTGGCGGCGGTGGCGGCGGCGCTGGGGGTGCTGCTGAAGGGGCCCGTTGGGCTCGTGATCCCCGGATTGGCCTTCGTCGTCTACCTCGCCATCGTGCGGCGCCTGCGGTCCCTGCTGGGGGTGCCATGGTTGCCGGTGATCGCGGTCCTGACGTTGCTGGTCATCCCGTGGTTCGCCGCCTGCGAGCGCGCGAACCCGGGCGCCACCGAGTTCTTCCTGGGCGGGAGGAACGTCTGGCGACTGACTCGGGAAGTGGCGGCGCCCCAGCAGCAGCCGTGGTGGCACACGCTCATGTTCCTGGCGGGCGGCGTGCTGCCGTGGAGCCTGTGCCTGCCCGGGGCCCTGTGGCAGGGCGCGAGAGAGGGTCGGGGCGAGGACTCGCCCGCGCGACGGTTCAGCGTGCTGCTGTTGGTGTGGGTGGCGGTCACGGTTGTGATGTACATGCCGCCGCCCGTCAAGTTCTTCCAGTACGTGATGCCGGCAGTCCCGGCAGTGGCGCTGTTGATCGGGCGACACCTGGCGGGGGTGAACGCACGAGGACGCGGCAGCCTGCTCGCGGTCGGCGCGTTCACCGTGCTGCTGGGGGTGGGGGTGTGCGTCTTCGGGGAGCGGTTGCTGGCCGGGATCGGCGTGCCGGCGGCGCCCTTGGTGCCCGCGTGGGTCGCGCCGGCGCTGGCGGGCGGACTGACCGCGATTCTGGCCGCGGGCCGAGGGCGGCGCACGTTGGGCGTCGCAGCGATCGCGTTGGCGGTGGTCGCCCCGCTCCACGTGGCCGACTTCGCGGTGCGGGACGCCTATCCGCATGTCGTCACCGACAAGCCCGTGATCCTGGCGGCCGCGGCACGGGCGCGCCCGGGCGAGACACTCGTGTGCTACGGTTACACGCCGAGCGCCGCCATGTTCTACTTCCCAGGGCCCGTCATCACGGTCGGGTACCCGGTACCGGAGTATGTCTTCCCGGGCAACGACGGCCATCTGGACGGCGTGTACTACCCGTGGGAGCGGGCGGAGGCCGTGTTCGCCCGGCCGCCGTCGATGATCGGCCTGGCGAGGTCCCGAGACTGGGCCGATCTGCAGGCGCGGGCGCGCCGTCGCGTCCGGCTCATGGAGCGCTGCGAGCCGTACGTCATCTTCCGTACGATCCCGGACCCGCCGTGACGCGGGCCCGGCCGCCGTGGGGGCGTCGGCTCGGCGCAACCCCTTGACGCCGCCGCGCAAAGGGCGCACAATCCGGCGAGCGCAGGCAGTCGGCATGAAGGGCTATCGCTGAACCTGTGGCACTCTCGGTCCCCTTCAACCTCGGCGTCGCGAACCTGAAGCAGATCCTCCGGGCCCTTCGGCATCGCAACTTCCGCCTCTACGCCGCCGGGCAGATCGTCTCCCTGACCGGCACCTGGATGCAGCAGATCGCGATGGGTTGGCTGGTCTACCGGCTGACCGATTCGGCGCTGCTGTTGGGGCTGGTGGGGTTCGCGTCGCAGGCGCCGGCCCTGCTGCTGATGTCGGTCGCCGGGGTGCTGGCCGATCGGTGGAGCTGCCGCCGGATGCTCCTGGTGACGCAGTCGCTGGCGATGCTGCAGGCCGCGGCGGTCGGTGCGCTGGCCCTGACGGGCCTCATTGAGGTTTGGCACATCGTCGCCCTGGCCGTGTTCCTGGGCGCGGTGAACGCCTTTGACATGCCGACCCGCCATGCGTTCTTGGTGCAGATGGTCGGCGACAAGCAGGACTTGCCCAGCGGGATCGCTCTGCACTCGACGATGTTCAACGGCGCGCGGCTGATCGGTCCGAGCGTGGCGGGGCTGATCGTCGCGGCGTGGGGTGAGGGCGCGTGCTTCCTGCTGAACGCGGTCAGTTACGTGGGGGTCCTGGCGGCGCTGCTGGCCATGCGGGTTCCACCTCGTGGGGCCTGTGAGGCGCATCCGTCGGTGCTGGAGGGGTTGAGGGACGGGGTGCAGTACGTCCTGCGGACAGCGCCGATCAAGGCGGTCTTGCTGCTGATCGCGGCGCTCGCGCTGGTCGGCCTGCCCTACGCAGTGCTGATGCCGGTCTTCGCGCGGGATGTGCTGCAGGGCGGGGCGCACACCTTCGGCTTCCTGGTGGCCGCCTCGGCGGCCGGATCCATCAGCGGCGCGATCTACGTCGCCTCCCGACGCAGCGCCGTGGGCCTTGAGAAGGTCATCCCCGTCGGTTTGGGGGCCTTCGCGCTGGCGGTGCTCGGGTTCTCGGCGTCCCGCATGTTGTGGCTCTCGATGCCGATGCTCTTTCTCGCCGGCTGCGGCATGATGACGGTCTTCGCGTCCAGCAACACGCTGGTTCAGACGATTGTCGATGACTCCCGACGCGGCCGGGTGATGAGCCTCTACACGCTCTCCTTCATGGGCATGGGGCCGTTCGGCGCGCTGCTGACCGGCGCCCTCGCCGAGCGCCTCGGCGCCCCCGTCGCCGCCGCGATCTGCGGGGCGGCCTGCCTGGGCGCCGTCGGCCTTTACTGCCTCCGGCTGCCCTCGCTCAGTGCGGCCCTCAGACCGATGTACGTGCAGCAGGAGCTCGTTCCCGAGTTGGTCGATCCCGCGCCCGGCGGCGGGTCGGAGTAGTCGGCGCGGGTCAGGCCTCGCGGAGCAGCGGCAGCACGTGCACCGCCGACTGCTTCAGGGCGGAATCCGGGTCGGGGACGTACAGCTCCGCCGAGACCACGCCGTCGTAGCCGATGGAACGCAGGTGGCCCAGATGCTCGGCGAGAGGGAAGTCCCCGTCGCCGAGGGCGGTCGGCTCGGCGTTGGAGGGCGAGGGAGAGAGGTGGCCCAGGGGCGCGCGCTTCAGCCGGTAGTCCTTGAGGTGGACGTAGGCGAGGTAGTCCCGCAGCTGCTCCAGCGCCAGTCGGTAGTCGAGGCCCAGCACGAAGTAATGGCTGGCGTCGAAGTTGACCCGAAGGTTGGGGCTGCCGATCTCCCGGACAAGCTTCAGGGTTGATTCCCAGGTCATGCAGATGTGTCCGACGTGCGGCTCCAGGCAGAGGGTGAGACCCAGCGAGGCCGCCGCGTCGGCCGCCTTGAGCATCCCCGCCCGAAGCGCGTCCCACGCCGCGAAGCGGTCGCACGCCGGGGGAAAGGGCCCGGTGCTCGTGATCAGTCGGGCTACGCCGAGACGGTCGGCCACCTCCGCGCTGCGGAGGGTGAAGTCCACCGCCTGCGACGTGTTCCCCCCGCCGCTCACCCAGTCCGTGTGCGCGCTGACCGCGCTGATCTCCAGGCCCCGCTCCGCCGCCGCCCGCCGGATCGCCGCCGCCTCGGAGGCGCCGCAGGACGACGGGTGTGCGGGGTGGCCCTCCCAGGTGAAGACCTCCACCGCCCCGTAACCGGCCGTCGCCAGCTTGTCGAACACCTCGGCCAGCGGGCGCCCCGGATAGGCCGACGAGCAGAACCCCAGCTTCATGGTCGCACCCCGCTGGAACGGCCGGCGCACTAACCGCCGCCGCCGCTTGAACTGCGCACTGCCAACTGCGAGCTGACGTTACTTCATCCGGTTCGCGATGGCCTCGTCGCGTTCCTTGCGCATCTGCTCCGGTGTCTTGTCAAGGGTCCAGGTGAGGACCAGGGCGTCGTCGGGCGCCTCGAAGGTGAAGAGGTCATCCGCGATCTCGACGTCCTCGGCGATCTCCTCGACGGTAATGCCGATCTCGAGCTGCGCCGGGCCGGTGAACTCGAAGAACGTGGAGCGTGACACGCCGGTCTCCCGGCCGATGGCGAGCAGGATGGTCTTCAGGCTGAAGTCCTCGGGGATGCTGGAGAGCGACTTGCGGAAGTGAGGGAAGAGCGGTTCGCCAACGGTCACCACCCAACACGCTTCCTCCGCAATCGTGTCCTCGCCCGTGACCGCCAAGTGCTCCGCGCCCTCCACCATGACCCGCACCGTGTCCGCCGGCCTGGAGATACCGAGAGCCTGCAGCGCCTCGTCGCGCTGCTCGCCGAGTCCCTCCAGGGTCGCCTGCGGGATGTGGACCAGGACGCGGGGGGGCCCGATGTACATCTTGATGTCCTCGGGGGTCACGACGACCACCGTCTCGTCCGAGCGCTCCATCCGCAGGTGCTCGAGGTCCTGGAGCCACACCTCTTGGAGCTGCTCCTGCTGCTTCTGAGCGTTCACGGCCACCTCGATCCGCTGTCGCAGGAACACCGGCTCCGGCTCCGCGATGAACCGGGTCATCTCTTCGAGCAGCGGCTTGATGCGCTCGTCCACGTCGGCCCGCGCCGCGCCGGTGAACGCGAATGCCGCCAACACACCCATGAACGACCCCCGAACGACCGCCGACATGCGAGACATGGTCTGTGCTCCTCCTTGGGAATGCCCCAACCCGGCCGATGTCTGCAAGGAAGCTGCCGTGTCCCGTCCGTGATGGGTGAAGGACCCGCGCCGGCAGACGGCGTACTCACCGCCAGCCGCGACACTCAGCGCCGCCGGAGGTGCCCCGCCATGCTGCAGGCCGGTTGGTCAAGGGCCGAGATCACTCCTCCCGTGGGCGTCGACCTGTGCGGATTCGGCGGTCGCTCCGGCCCCAGCGAGGGTGTGCACGACCGCCTCTTCGCGAAGGCGCTGTGCGTGACGGCCGGCCGCGGGTCCGTCGCCTTGATCACCGCCGACCTGATCGGCCTGGATGCCGCCACGGTGGCCCGGGTTCGGGCGCGGGCGCAGGCACTGCTGGGCGAGCGCGGCCCGGCCTTGATGATCGCCTGCAGCCACACGCACTCGGGGCCTTCCACGCCGTGCCTGCCGTTCCTCGGCGAGCCCGACCCCTCCTACATGGACAGGCTGCTCGAGACGCTCGCCGACCTCGTCGCCAGGGCGGTCGCGGCGAGGCGCGACGCGCGGCTGGGGTTCGGGCAGGCCCACGCACAGGTCGGCATCAACCGCCGCGAGCGCCTGGAGGACGGGCGGATCGCCCTGGGGCGCAATGAGACGGGCCCGACGGCGCCGTACGTAGACGTCCTACGGATCGAGGCGGACAGCGGTTGCGCGGTCCTGTTCTCGCACACCGCGCATCCGGTAACCCTCGGGGGCGACAACCTGCTGATCTCCGGGGATTGGCCCGGGTACGCGCAGCGGTTCACCGAGGAGCTCCTGGGTGAGCGCTGCCTGGCGCTGTACGGGCAGGGGTGCTGCGGCGACATCAACAGCGACCCGCGCGGCAGCTTCGAGGTTGCGGAGGCACAGGGGCGCACGGTCGCCGAGGCGGTGGCGGCGGTCGTCCCCACGATCTCGCTCGCGGACGTCGGGGAGGTGTCCGTGGCGTCTGAGGTCATCGACCTGCCGCTTCAGGACCCGCCGCCTCTCGAGGAGGCGCGGGCCGTGCTCGCGGCGGCGGAGAGGGACCGGGACGGCAACGTCGCCACCGACAGCTACGGAGGGCGGCTTGTCCGGCGCGGCCTCGTGGCCTGGGCGGAGCGACTTGTCGCCCTGGCCGAGGCCGGTGCAGCGGGCCTCACGCTGCCCTATGAGATCCAGGCGCTGCGGATCGGAGACGGCGCGATCGTGGGCCTGCCCGGCGAGGTCTTCGTGGCTTACCAGCAGCAGATCAAGGCCTGCTCGCCGTTCCCGCACACATCCGTGCTGGCCTATGCGAACGGGAACCCGGGCTATGTGCCCACTGCCGAAGCCTTCCCGCAGGGCGGGTATGAGGTGGACTCCGCCATCCAGTGCTACGGCACGACCATGCTCACTCCGGACTGCGAGGCGCTGATCGTCAAGGCTGCGTGCGGCCTCCTGCAGACGCTGTAGGAGCCCCAGTCGTCGGAGACGGGGTCAGGAACGATGCCGCTCTACGGCGAAGGCTTCGCGGCGGTCTATGATCGGGAGTGGGCCTTCTGGGCGGAGCACCTCTGGCCGTTCCTCGCGGCGCGCGTGGGCGACGGCCGCGGGGGAACGAGGAGTTGGCTCGACCTGTGCTGCGGGGGCGGGCACCTGCTGGGGCGCATCTGTGCAGCGGGTTATCGCGCCGTGGGCCTCGATCTCTCGCCGCACCAGCTGGCGGTCGCCCGCCGGAATGCCCCCCAGGCGGCGCTCATGCAGGCGGATGTCCGCGCCTTCGAGTTCCGCGGCGGCTTCGAGGCCATCACCTGCGTGTTTGACAGCCTCAACTACCTGACCGAGCCGGCCGACCTGGCGGCCGTGTTCTGCCGCGTGGCGCGCCATCTGGCCCCGACGGGCCGGTTCGTCTTCGACCTGAACACCCATGAGGGCCTCCAGGACGCCTGGAACCGGATCGGAACCGTCCCCTGCGAACAGGGGCACGTGACGATTGCCAGCTCCTTCGACGCCGACAGCGGCCTTGGACGGGCGGTGATCTCAGGTTACGCCGCAGAGAATGAGGCCTCGCCGCTCTTTGTCGAGGAGCACATCGAGCGAGGCTACGGGCCGACCGAGGTCGCGGAGATGCTGACTTGCGCCGGCCTGACGTCGGAGGTGCTGGACGGCCACAGCCTGCAGGCGCCGGAGCCCCGCTCGGCGAGGCTGTTGTGGGTCTGCCGCCGAACGTCGGCGGCGATGGCGTCGTAAGACGCGGAATGCCCGGACTGCGGAGTCGCCCATGTGGCCTCAGTGGCTGTCATCCAATCACAAGTGCTTTGGCATGCCTCCCCTGTTCAGTCCCGAGTCTGGGATCGTTGTCCGCGAGCCGTTGAGCCCCGGGGACGGCTACTGGGCCGGCGCGCCAACGGTGCAGTACGATCCCCAAGGGGGGCGCTACCTGCTGTTCTACCGGTTGCGGCGTCCCCGCCCCATCCGGGGCGGCGACTGCCGGATTGCAGAGAGCCGGGACGGCCTCGAGTTCACCGACATCTGGAGCGCTACGAGTCGGGACTTCGAGAGCTCCTCCATCGAGAAGTGCGCGGTCTTTCGCGGCCTGGACGGGCGCTTTCGGCTCTACGCCAGCTACGTGGACGGCGAGACCAACCGCTGGCGGGTGGATCTGCTGGAGGCCGAGCGGCCGGAGGAGCTCGATCCCGCGGGTCGCCGGAAGGTGCTGGCCGCCGACGACATCGGCGCGGAGGGCGTGAAGGACCCGTGGGTGATGGTGGTCGGGGGCGTGTACCACATGCTGTTGAGCTACGCGCCCATCCCGCAAGGGGCCTCCGCCGAGGAGCGCGACTCGATGCACGCCACCGGGGATGTGTACAACACGGGGGTCACCACCTCCGAGACGGGCCTGGCCACCA
>VGFB01000040.1 GCA_016869015.1 Armatimonadota bacterium | reverse complement strand
CACTTGTGGTCGCAGCAGACGGCGGTCGGCGAGGAAGCCACTTCACAGGGAGGGATCCGGTTTGCAGAAGCAACTCTCGCCAGCGACGGCGATCGTGATCGTGCTGATCGTCGTCATCATCGTTGTTGTCGTTGGTTGGTTCGTCTTCCTGAAGCCCAAGAAGGACGCGGGCGGCGGCGCAATGAACCCGGATGAGATGAAGGCGAAGATGATGGAGATGGGCGGCATGGGTCCGGGTGGCATGCCCCAGGGCGGCGCTCCTCCGGGCGGTGCGGCTCCGGACGCCGGTGCAACTCCGGACGCCGGTGCAGCTCCCGATGCCGGTGCGGAGAAGACCGAGGAGCCTGCGGCGACGACCGAGGGCGGCTAGCGGGCGAGCGGCAAGCTCACCCCATGCGATGTTTGACGACCGAGGCTCCTCGGAGACGGGGAGCCTCGGTTGCGTTCTAGCCAGGCTACAGGGGGAACAGCGCGATGACGATCCGCAGGAACGCCCCCTCCGGGGTGCGGTAGAACTGCTGGTTGGGGCCACCCTCATCGGCAACGGGACGCCGGCGGTTGCACATCACCAGGCACCGGTAGTCGCCGTAGAAGTACGCCACGGCGCTCAGCCGTCGGACCCCGCGCGCCACCAGGTCCCCGTCATCGGTTGCGAGCCCCTCACAGTACGTGACGCACGCCGGCTGGCGATCGGTCTGCCGCTCCTCGACGATGCTGCACAGGCGCGCCGATCGCAGCCGGTCCCCCGGGGCGACCGGGGCGCAATCGGGTGTGCAGGCAATGACGGAGAACTCATCCCCCGCGCGATGCCGCAGTAGCAGGGCGAACTCGCTGTCGCAGATGCGGGCCAGTCCCGCCAGCACGGCTTCCGGATTGGTGAGGGGGTCGAGG
Source organism: Armatimonadota bacterium (assembly GCA_016869015.1). Taxonomy (GTDB): domain Bacteria; phylum Armatimonadota; class Zipacnadia; order Zipacnadales; family VGFC01; genus VGFC01. The sequence goes on along the minus strand of VGFB01000040.1, from coordinate 11,408 downwards.
CCCTCGAGCGTCCCGACCATGGCCACGAGCTCGGCGACCGCGCCGTCGTAGAACCCCAGGTCGGCCGATGCGGCGTCCAGAGCGCAGCGGAGCCGGTCGACTTCCAGCGCCAGAGAGCGTGGATCGGTCATGGCCGCCCCTCCTCGGTGCGCACCGCCGCTCTCACAGCCTCCAGAAGCCAAGGCAGGCTGCAGGGCTTCTCGAGGTAGTCGCTAACCCCCAACGCCTCCAGGAGTTCCCGGTGCCGGGTGGTGCCCGTGAGGACGATGACCGGCAGGTTCTCGGGGAGCCCCGGAAGCTCGCCGTCGCGCCAGCGGGTAAGCAGCGCGACCCCGGCGTCGATGGGGTCGATGCCTTCCCATGCCTCGCCGTCGCCCAGCGGCATCATCACATCCAGGACCAGCAGGTCATACGGCTCCGCGCGAAGTCGCTCAATGCACCCGACGACGGTCGAGACCGTGTCGACGTCGAGACCCTCGAGCCGCAGAGCGTCCGTGAATCTGCGGTTCCGCTCGGCCTCGTCCTCGGCGAAGAGCACCCTCGGCCGTGGCTCAGCCATCCGGATCATCCTTTCTGTGCAGCGGCAGCTTGACGTGGAACGTCGTCTTGTAGCCTTCCAACTTCTGTCGGCTCTCGGTCGCGCGTCCGCCGGGCTCGCTCTCCGCCCAGATTCCCCCGCCGTGAGCCTCTACGATCTCGCGGGCTACCGTCAGCCCCAGACCGCTCCCCCAGATCAGCCGCTTCGCGTCTCGCGTGCGCGCCCGGTAGAAACGCTCGAACACCCGAGTCAGTTCGTCCGGCGGGATGCCGGTGCCCATGTTCTCAATGGCGAGGAGGGCCCATTCATCGCGCCGCGTCACAGATGCCCGCACGTATGTGCCCGCGTAGGAGTACTTCACGGCGTTGTCCAGCAGATTGGAGACGACGAGGCGGATGCTCTCCCAGTCGAAGCGGAACCGCAGCGGCGCCCCGGAGTGGACCTCCAGTTGGATCGTAATCCCGCGCGAGCGAGCGATCCCCCGGTAGGCCCTCACGCAGTCGTCCAGGAGTGTCCGCAGATCGTGGTCGCGGTCGAGCTTGTACTCGCACGCTGGAATCGCCTCCGCCACCCGGGCGCGCGAGGCGAGCAGGCGTGCCAGCGTACGATCGCGCAGATGGTAGATCTCCCCGCAGATGCGCTCCAGCGCCTCAGCGATCTCCGGGGGCGGCTCCAAGCCGACCTGGGAGCCGTACATGTCCAGGAACTCGGCCTCGATCAGAGCCGCCTGCAGCGCCGCGCGCAGCTCGTGGTTGCCCTCGGCCACCAGGCGCTCGCGGGCCTGGAAGGCCACCCAGAGGTTGTAGCGTTGCTCGGCGAACCGCTGGATCTGCGCGGCCGCGTCGACCAGCTGCTCGCGGAGCAGCAGCAGCGACGCCGGAGTACCGGGACGGATGGTCTCCGCGTGGCGCCTTAGGGTCGCCACGTTCAGCTCCGGGATCTCGCGTTCGAGGGCCGCGATCCGTTCGCCGAGCGCGGGCCGCCACTTCAGTAGACGTCGCTGCCCTGAGAAGAGAACGGCCACCAGTCGTCCGCCAACGCGCACCGGCGCCGCCAGATCGGCCAGCTGCATGTGACAGGGGTAGAACGACTCCGGGTCGGGCCCCGCAAGCCCCTTCAGTCGCTCGAAGACCCGGCAGTCGTTCGCATGGCACAGCCGCTCGCCTGCCGGGAAGCTGCGCAGGTATCGGCAGAACGGTGCGCGATGGGCCAGGCCGTGAGAGGCCGTCACGTACTCGTAGCTCGACCCGTCCTCAGTGGGCTGCATGACCGCGACGGCGGTCTTCAGTTCCTGACTCAGCCCCAGCTCGATCAGCTCGACGGCCCGCCGGTCGACGAGCTGGCTCAACTGTGAGGGGGCGAACTCCTCGGCCCAGGCCTCCCCATGGAAGAACGTGTAGTCTCCGGCCATCTTGCAGGCACCCTCTGAGCGCGGAGACTTGAATTCGTCACTCAGAGGGCATGTCCCTGCACACCATCGTGTAGCCCTCGACATGAGAGGCCACCAGCGCACCGGCGGTGTTGGCCGCGCCGCGCCGGTCGACGCGGCCGGTGAGCAGCAGCATCGGCTGCGTGAAAATGGCCTTACCGCACCGCTGATAGACCGATTCGAAGACCGTGACCTCCAGCAGCTCCGTCTCGTCCTCCAGCGTGAAGAACACCACCGTGCGCCCGCTCTTCGTCGGGGGGCGATGCGGGCGGATGATCAGCCCGGCGACCTTGACCGTCGCGCCCGTGCGGGCGGCGCGGACCTCGGCGCAGGTCAGCACCCCCTGCGCCTGCAGTTGCCCCCGGGCGATCGCCATGGGATGACGGCTCAACGCGAGCCCCAACGCGTCCAACTCCTGCCACCACTTCTCGCTCGGGGAGAAGTCGGGGACGGAGTCCCTCACCCCCGGCCCCTCTCCCTGGGGAAGAGGGGAGAAAGGCAGAGGCGCCTGCGCGTCGAGGCGGGTCGGGTCGCCGAGGGCCGACAGCTCCCAGAGGAGTTGTCGCCGGTTTGGGTGGAGGGAATCGAGGGCGCCGGCGAGGATGAGGTTGCGGAGAACGTCGCGGTCGACGCGTGTACGGCGGGCGAGGTCGAGTAGGGAGGCGAACGGGGCGGCGGGCTCGCGCGCCGCGATGAGTCGGTCGAGGGCGGATTGCCCGATGCCTCTGACCTGCGCGAGGCCGACCCGCAAGGCGCCGTCCTCGACCGTGTACTGCGCCTCGCTGCGGTTGAGATCGGGCCCGCGAACCTCGATCCCCTTGCGGCGGGCCTCCCAGAGGAGGGTGTTGGGTGGATAGTAGCCCATCGGCTGGTTCGAGAGCAGCGCCGCGTAGAACTCCGCCGGATGATGGCGCTTCAGATAGGCGGTCTTGTAGGCCGTATCGGCGAAGGCCGCAGCATGGGCCTCGCAAAACCCGTAACCGGCATAGGCCTGGATGTAGGAGAAGATCTCCTTCGCGACCCTCTCCCCCACGCCTCGGGTTCGGGCCTGCGCGATGAACTGCCGGCCGATCTGTTCCATCTCCTCCCACGAACGGTTGTGGGTCATGGCGCGGCGGAGTTGGTCGGCCTCGCCCGGCGTGAAGCCCGCCACCTCCGTCGCAATCTCAATCACCTGCTCCTGAAAGAGCACCACCCCGTAGGTCTTCTCCAGGATGGGTCGCAACGAGGGGTGCAGGTAGGCGACGGGCGTCTTCCCCTGCCGACGCTCGATGTATGGATCGACCATGTTCGCAATGATCGGCCCGGGGCGGATGAGCGCCACGGCGGCAATCAGGTCCTCGAAGCGATCGGGCTGCAAGCGCGCGTGAAGGGCTTTCTGCGCCGGGCTCTCCAGCTGGAAGACGCCCACTGTATCGGAGGCGGCGACGAGGCGATATGACTCGGCATCGTCGGGCGGGATCGCGTCATAGTCGAAGCTCGCATCCCGGGTTCGGATGGCCCGAATGCTGTCCTCCACCGCGCCAAGCATCCGCAGGCACAGCAGGTCGAGCTTCACCAGCCCGAGATCCTCCACGTCGTCCTTATCGAACTGGATCACCGGCAGCCCCTTGGCCGCCATCTGCACGGGCGTGAGGTCCATCAGCGGCTCGCGCGTCACCACCAGCCCGCCCAGGTGTGTGGAGAGATGTCGGGGGAAGCCGGCGACGGCACGCGCCGTTTCGATGAGCTGCCGGTAGCGCTCCCGGGGGATTCCGCTGTCGCGCAGCTCGGGGACGCGCTGGAAGGCTGCGTCGATCTCCCGGGCGGAGAGATATGGTAGATGCCGCGCCAGGCGGTCCACCTCGCCGAGGGGGAAGCCCATCGCCTTGCCGAGGTCGCGCACGGCACTGCGGGCCTGGAAGGTGTTGTACGTGGCGACCATCGCGACGTGCTCCCGCCCGTACCGCTCGATCACGTAGGCCATGATCTCATCGCGGCGCTCGGCCTCGAAGTCGATGTCGATGTCCGGCATGGCGGCCCGCTCGAGGCTCATGAAACGCTCGAACAGCAGCCGCCGCGCGATCGCGTCCACATTCGCAATGCCCAAGCAATAGGCTACCGCGCTGTCGGCCGCCGAGCCGCGCCCGGCGAAGCGGATGCCCCTCTCCCGCGCGAAGCGCAGCAGGTCCCATACCACCAGGAAGTACTCGTCAAACCCGAGCTGACCGATGACCGACAGCTCGCGCTCGAGCCGCTCGCGCACCTCGCCGGTGATTCGGCCATACCGTCGCCGCGCGCCCTCCGCCACCAGCTTTCGCAACAGGCCTGGAGCCGTCTCTCCCGGCGGCAGCGCGTACGCCGGGAAGCGGTACTGGCCCGGCTGCAGGGCCGGCTCGCAGCGTTCGGCGATCCGTCCGGCGTTGTCGAGGGCCTGAGGGCAGTCCCAGAACAGCTCGGCCATCTCCTCCGGCGAACGGAGGTACTGCTGGGCATTCAGGGGCCGCTCGGGGTGCACGTCCTCCAGCACCGTCAGCGTGCGAGCGCACGTCAGCACGTCATGCACATGGAAGTCCTCGCGCCGGAGGTGATGCACGTTGTTCGCGGCGACGAGGTCGACCCCCAGGCGCTCCGCCAACTCGACCAGATGTGCGTGCAGCCGGCGCGTGCCCGGCAGCCCGATCCGCTGCAACTCCAGGAAAAAGCGATCCGCTCCGAAGATGTCCCGCAGCTCGCAGGCAACCGCGAGAGCTTCATCGGCGTCCCCCGCGAGGAGCAGCGAGGGCACGCACCCTCGCCGACAGCCGGAGAGGCACAGCAGCCCCTCGGCGTGTTCCCGCAGCGCGTCCAGCGAGGCCGCCGGCCTCCGGCGAGGCTGGGAGAGATGGGCGTGGGAAACCAGCCGACAGAGGTTGGCGTAACCGCACGGGTTCTCGGCCAGCAGCGTGAGATGACGGCCGCCAACGAGCGTCACCTCGGCACCGAGGATCGGCTTCAATCCCTCGGCGGCGCACGCCTGATGGAATTGCACCGCCGCCGAGACGTTGTTATGGTCCGTCATCGCCAGCGCCGGCATGCCGTGCTCGGCTGCCGCGCGCGCCAGCGCCTTGATCCCCGCCGCGCCGTCGAGGAAGGAGAAGGGGGTGTGCACATGCAGATGTGCGAAGCCCACAGTCGTCCCTTGGTCTCAGTCGTACGTCCGAAACAGCCGCCAGCCGGAGGCGGCGAGTTGGTGCAACTCGTAGAGCGTGTCGTCATGGCCGAGGACGCGGTAGACGCGGCGCGGCTCCTCGTCTCGCCACCAACAGCCCTCTTCCTCCCAGTCATCCACGATCTGCCGAACCCTCACACGCCGCCCGCGCCAAAGGAAGGCCTGCGGATCGCCGCGAGGGGTCTCGAGAACCGAGAGCGTGCGATCAGCGAGTCTGAGCATGGTTCCACCTCCTGGGAAATTAGGGACCGGCACTAATTTCCCAACGCCGCCAGGACGCGCTCGCGGCGGGGCAGTTCCATTTCGGCGCCGAGGATCGCGATGTCATGGCCGAAGCACTCGCGAATGACCTCGAGGGCTTGGCTGGTGCGCTGCCGCCGTCGCGCGAGCGCGCGGTTGTCGTAGAAGAGGTCGAGTTGGCGCCCGGTATCGCGGCGGCAGTCAGAGGCCTTAAGCGTCAGGGCGGAGATCGGCGCGGGCGGGCGCAGCCGCTTCACCAGCACGCGACACGCGCGGAGGAGATCGCGCTCGTCGTGGCTGGGATCGCGCAGGCGGAGCGAGGACGAAGACGGGGCGCCGGCCTCCGGTGTCGCGCACAGGGCGACTTGCCCGCAGACTTCCTGACGCCGGCGCAATTCGGCGGCTGCTTTGCCGGCCAGTTCGTTGAGACAACGATCGAGCGCTTCGGGATTGTCCGTGCCGTCGGGCAAGGTTCGCCGGACGACGACCTCGCGTAGCGGATAGAGCGGCCGGACGGGCGAGTGATCGAGGCCCCGCGCGAGGTCCTGCAGGCGGCGGGCCTCGCGGCCGAAGTGCTCCGCCAGGCGGTCGAGCGGAATCCGCCGCAGCAAGCCGATCGTCGGGATGCCGAGCGCCTGAAGCTGCTGGAGGGTCTTGGGATCGAGCGGCCAGAGCTCCGTGATCGGAAGCGGGTCGAGGAAATCTTGGAGCGCGAAATTAGGGACAGGCACCCATTTCTGGCGGACATCATGCCCGAAATGGGTGCCTGTCCCTAATTTCGCGACGAACTTGCTGGGGCCGCAAGCCGTCCGGCAGGTGAGACCGGTGCGTGTCTCGACCGCCACTTGCAGTGGTGCCAAGGCCTCCTCGGGGCGCTTGAGACCAGCCAGATCGACGAAGACCTCGCCGGGCTCGCCCGGCTCAACACTCCCCAGGTGCGCGACGCACAGGTCCAGGACTTCCCGCCAGAAGGGCTCATACCGGTCGATGACCAGCGGGACGAACTCCGCGCTCGGGCAGACTGCCTGAGCCTGATGCAGGCGCATGCCGATCTGCAGACCGGCTGCCTCTCCGCTCTCGCAGACTGAGATGATCCGGCCGCGTTGATGGATGGCGAGGGGGACGCGAGCTTTGTCTAGTAGCTTCGCCTCGACCTCAGCCTGGAAGCGGGGCAGGTGGATGAACCCGACGGTGGAGGTGACAGGTGACTGGTGATAGGTGATAGGAACGGCGGGTCGTGTGGGTGTTGTCGCCGGCGGTTTCCGGTCACCGGTCACCTGTAACCGGTGACCTGCCCTTGGCGCGTGTCCGTGCATGGTAATAGCTCCCCGAGACCAGCTAGAACGCTTGTTCGAGTAGTATATCGAACTAAGGTTCGATTGTCAAGCGAGCTCTCCACAACAGTTATCGGGAAGATGATGTGCCCACCCACTTAGCGGATATTATTGAACTATATCTTGACAGAAATGCCTATATCCTGTATTTATATCATACGCGAGGTGATTGAATTGATTGCAAACTGCATTGCACTGCTCTCCTGCATTGCACCACCATCAATCCCTGTCCCCTCACACGATCAACTGACCATTCTGTGTTCCGCCAACACGTTAGGCGCACTGGAGCCCTGCGGGTGAGGGGGCCAACGCTCCGGCGGGCTGGCGCGTCGCGCCAGCATCCTCGATGACTGCGAGCAACGTACTGGCCCGGCTCTCCGACTCGATGGCGGCGGCTGGGCAACTAGCGCGGACGTGGCCCAGGTTGTCCTCGCGGCATCGGCGCTGATGCAGTACCACGCCATTGCTCCCTCCGCTGGCGACTTGCTCCTCGACGACCGTCTGCTGAAGTGGTGCAAGGCCAACGCCATCCCTCTCGTGGTCTCGACTCGCTCAACTGACCCCCAGATCGCAGAGTGCTCCACTCCTCTCGCCCAGGTGTCCGTCGGCGACCGGACAGTGGCAGTGATGAACCTCGTGACCGAGGGGGGCGTCGATCTCCGCGCCCTGACGGACATGGCGACGAAAGCCCGCGGCCGCGGTGATCATGTCATCCTCGTCAGCCATCTGACCCGCCCGCAGACGGAGACCATTCTCAGCAACCCTCAGTTGCGGGAATGCCTTGCGGTCGTGCTGATCGCCCCCTTCGACGAAGCGACGACGAACGGTGAAGTCTCATCGCTGGCGGGCATTCCCGCCGCGCCGCTTCCGCCGGCGGCCCACGCGATCGCCCAGTTGAGCCTCGGAGGCCCGAATGGGGTTGGCATCCAGAACCACCGCGTCACCGAGGACGCCGATCCTGACCCCGATGTCGCCAAGCTAGTCGCTTCCTATCTCCGTCAGCTCGGAGAGACGGCAGGTCAGAGCGTACCCGGCGTGCCGTGGACGATGAAGTCCGTGGAGTACCAGTTCGCCCCAGCCCAGGCGTGCGGCGAATGCCATCCGGCGCAGTACGACGCCTGGCGGCGAGGACCGCACGCCGGCAGCGTCGCTGCTCTGAAGCTCGAGAACCGGGCGATGACGGACTGCATGGTCTGTCACTCGGAGTACCTGCGGCGCACTCGCTGGCTGCCGGCGGCCAGTGAGGACGGCGGAGGCGTCGAGTGCAGCGCGTGCCACGGAGACGGAGTCGTCCACGCGCTGACGCGCGACCCGGCTCGGATCGACCGCACGCCTCTCGACGCGCTCTGCCAGGTCTGTCACACGCCGGACCACAGTCCGCACTTCGAGCCCGTCGCTGGCAGAGAGGCCATCCGGCACTGAGCTGGAGGAGGGGCGAGCGGCGGGATGGGAGGGGGTGAGGGCGCAGCCATCGTGGTGAGCAGGAGACGTCGTGACGGCAACCAGAACATGAGGAGGGATGGCGAAGTGCGTAGGAGACTTCTGACGTCGATCGTGATCGCCCTGGCCGTGGCGATTCCCACTGCCGCGGCTCTCGCTCTGGATTGCTCCGGCATCGAGACATGTCCGCTGTCGAACATCGACGGCTGCATGGGGTACTACATGAAGACCGGCAACTACTGCGAGAGCACGTTCGAGTGCGAGTCGGAGACCCAGTGTTGCCAGTACCTGTGGCTTTGCGAGATGACCACCCCGTGCTGCGGGTGGACGTTCAAGTGGCACTACACCGGCATGATGATGGGCCAGTGCATGGGCTACTGGGAGGCGTCGTGCCCAGGAGGCTTCTTCGCCCTCGACAACTCGTGCAACAGCCCGTGCTACATCATCGGGCTCGACGAGCAGTGCTACAAGGGAACCGTCTCCCATGGCCTGAGGCTCTGTGCCGGCTCAGGCGGCTGCCCATCCCAGCCCGCACCGCCTGCCAACAAGTGCATCGACGGGCAGCTCGGCGGGCCCGTGGCGCTCGGGGGCTGCTGGTGGCGCTCTGTGTCGGGAAGCTAGGCTCCAGGGGGCACGGGATCATGCGACAGCGGTCGGATCGCCGGATCGGGGGCCGACTCCCGCAACGTGCTGGGCTGCTTGCGCTCCGTGCCGTACGGAGGCCACGATGCCTGTCTGTGTTCGCCGTCACCGCGAGCCTCTTGGCAGCGATCCAGCCGGGATTGCTGGGCGCTGTCGCTGACCCCTTGCCTGAGACTCTCGAGCGCTCCATCCCGATCACGGGCGAGTTCACGTTCCCGGATGCGTTCCGCCCGATCACTGAGGGCACGGGTCTGCCCGTCGTGGGCCCGTGCCCTCCCTATGAGTCCCAGGTTACGCTCGACATCCGGGAACGAAGCGTGCCTCAGACCCTCGACTTGCTGTGCAAGCCCAGAGGCGGGTGGACCCTCGTCGACGGTCTGATCGTGGTGCTCCCTCGGCTGCCGACGGACCGCACCTGGATGCAGGGAGTGCTGACGACCCGGGCCGAACTGACCGTGGCCGCGGGGCGGCTGTTGGACTCCCTCGGTCCGAGCGCCTACCGCGCACTACTGGCGGGCGAGGCCGTTCCACTCCGGACCCTCAGCCCGAAGCACCATGGCCTCCTGCTATCCATGGTGCTGATGGCGGACAGTCGCCACGCCCTTCGAGAGCGGGTCGGGCTTGGCGACCTGCGCCTAGTCTTCGCTCCAGCCATCCGTCCTGCCGGGAGTAGTGTGCTGCCCCGTACCTTGTGCGGAGGTGATGACGGAGCTGAAGGGCCCGGACAACCCACGCCGCCGCAGGCGGACGTCGTCCACGGGGACCCGGCGTCCATCGTTGGCGACGCGCCTCCGGGGAAGTTACCCAACACAGATCCGGAGCCGTCCACTCCCGAGCCGCCGTCGGACGCCCTGGTGCGTGAGCTGGCCCCGGCGGGCGCGTGGCGCCCGCCGGAAGCGTGTTTCACCCTGAGCCACCTGGTGGAAGCCCTTAGCGCGGCGGGGCCTGTCGAGTGGCATGTTGACCGACGTCTCGCCGACCAACTCCTGTTCACGACCGGCGCCACGCTCCCGTGGGGTGGGTTGCTCAAGGCGGCCTGCCTCGCCACGGGGACGGGGATCCGCCGCGTGGGCAAGGCGGCGATGTTCGTTCCCGCAGATGCAGCGTCCCTTGCGGCCCCCGACGCCGCGCCCCCGAAGCTCTCAACAGCCGACCCTTACGTCGAGCTGGACCGCCTCCTGCCGGGGACCTGCGGCGGACCTCCCGCTGGGGGCCTTCTTGGAGCGACGGGTGATGAAGTTCGGCGACATGCCTGACTCGGTCCAAGCTGCCGCCCGCGCGCTGTTTGCCCCCCCGGCGGTTGTGACCGACGCAACGTCCTTCGAGCTTGTTCCAACCATCTTCCTCATTGCCGACCCAAAGGTGCGGCGCCCTCTCGCGAGTATGGTCGCCTCTCCGGGCGCACAGACTCCCGGCACACCCGTCGCTGCGCAGGTGGACCTATGCTACTACCTCATGTTGTGGTAGTCGCGGTGATGTCCCTGCCCCACGCCTGGGCAGATGTCGCCACGCCCAACACCGAGCCGACCGGGGCCGCTCTCCACGCGGTCGATATCCGCCTTGACCCGACGTGGGCGGGAGACTGGGGGCGCCTCGCGGAGCGCGTCGCCGCGTTCGGGCCGAACTCCCGCCTCTGTGTGCCCGCCTTCGAGGGTGGGGTCGTCTACTTCCCGCCGAAAAGCGTTCGTCCGCCGGGGTGCCTGACGGCTTCCCCGACGAGGGTCCCTTGGCCGCTCCTCCGCAAGGAGTGCCGGGCGCGCGGCGTTCAGTTGATGGGGGCCTTCGATCTGCTCGACTGGCACGGCGCGTCCGACGAGGCCCTCGACGCCGCGGGCCTGCTCGAGCTACGCGCTCTGCGGAGCGAACCCGTCGGCAGCAGCACACCCTACGCCGCCGTGGGGGCGCGGCACCTGGCCCCCGCCCTCTCCTCGATGGCCCGGACCTTCGGGTTGCGCTGCCGCCCGGACGGGCTCATGGTAACCTGTCGACTCCGACACAGCTACCGAGAGACGGACGTGCTCGGTTACTCCGACGCCAGCCGCTTGGCGTACGTTCGAGCCGCCTCCATCGACCCGCTCGACATCCTCCTTGATCCTGTCAATGAGGGTGACCTCGCGTACGTCAACGAGTGGCTTCACTGGCGGGAAGACCGTCTCACCGACGTGGTCGCCGAGGTCACCACAGGCTTCAGGGCGGCCTGCCCGCGGGGGACGGTTAGTGTTCGGGGATATGTGGACACGTACGACGCGCCGCGCCAAGTGCGCCTGTGTCTGGCCGAGAACTGGATGGCATGGCTGAACCGGGGGTGCGCCACGGACTTGGTGCTGCACACCTGGCCCGGCACAACGTGGGCGGACCGCGTGCATCGCGGCTCCTTCCGCCGCGCCAAGCTAGTCACCGCACGGCTGGACCCGCCCGTCGTTCCACAGCCCGAGCTTGGGAGCTGGGCGCCCCTGACCGAGGCAACTTGCGCCGAACTCGAGTTCCTCGTGCCCGAGGGCGCCTGTCACGCGACGTTCGTCGTCCGCTGCGACGAGGACTTGGCCCTTCTGCAGCGCGTGCTCGCGGGCCGCAGCAGGTAGGAGCGGCGCGCGT
>VGFB01000039.1 GCA_016869015.1 Armatimonadota bacterium | reverse complement strand
CTGCTCGACGTTCTCCATGAACTCAAGCCATCGCTGCAACAGCTGCTGCACGTCCTGCAGTCGGGCGATCATCAGGCCGCAGTGCTCCGGGTGGTGGAATACCAGCAGCTTGTCACCCCCGCGCAGGCCGTAAGCCTCCCGAGCCTCGGCGGGGATCACGATCTGGCCGCGCTCTCCGACGGTCACAGCGCCGAGGAAGAGGTGGTTCAGATCGGGGGCCTGAGGCGGGTCAATCATGCGGGTCACCCAGCAGCGCGTGCGATGGGCGGTCTGGTATGATTTACACGTATTGCATGTTCCACACGCTTTGCCGTGTGAATGCTACACCGAACGCCGCGGCATGTCAAGCGCGAGTCCCCGTAGCGGCCTAGCGGGTGAAGCTGTCGGCCGACTCGGCCCGGGCCTCGGCCATGAGGGAGGCAATCCGGGCCTGCTGGGCCTCGCTGAGCGGGCACTGGTTCTCGGCCGTCCGGGCCAGCTCCCGCGCTCGAGCTCGGGCGCGGTCGATGATGTCCGAAGGGTCGCGCTGCCAGCCCAGGGGGTTCCGGAAGTCCAGGAACATCGGGAGCCAGAGCTCATCCCGATAGTACTGTGCAGTATGGCTCGTCTCCAGGAACCGAGCGCCCGTAGGGACCGTGCTCAGGATCGTCGGCTCGCCGATTCGATCGTCATCCACGATCACCTCCCGCAGGAGGTTGCGCAGGGCCATCGCGATCTCATAGTCCAGGAGCAGCTGCACCGGGCTCCCCACGTCGCTGGCGGCAAGGCATCCCAGGCCCAGACTGCGGGCGCCGGCCATCACATCCAATGCCATGCCGACGCCCTTCTCGAGGAGGGCCTGAGGCCCCACCACCTGCGCGCCTGCGTTGAAGCCGAACAGGCGGGCGTGTCCGCCGAAGAAGTGCCGGTGCATCTCATGCGTCACGGCCCGGTGCAACACCACGTCCGGGCCGGCCTGCCGGTGGCCGGCCGCGCGCATGTCCATGACCAGGGGGTTGTGCATGATCCCGCAGGTCCGGTCGTCGACGGCGAGGGTGAGGGCGTTGAGGGCCAGGGCCTCGGCGGTGGTCTGGGCGGCCTGCCCGGCGACAGTCACGGGCGTTGCGGCCCCGGCGACGGGCATGGTGGAGGGGGCGAGAGGTCGCCCGAGGAGCCGACGAGCCGCCAGGGCGATGTCGACGTTCTCGCGCGTGATCATGAAGGGCGAGTTCACCCATAGCACGGTGGCGAACTCGGCATCGGCGCCGACGGCCTCGCGGGAGCCGCGCACAACCGCCAGGGCCTCGATGAAGTAGGGTAGCATCTTCGCGGAGTAGACCGAGACACGCCCGGGCCGGCGGCTGTTCAGCAGGATGGTCGCAAAGGTGAGGAAGTCCGCGCACGCGGAGGGGAAGTCGGTAGGGATGAAGGTCGGGTGACTGCGGGAGGGCACCCCGAGGGCGTCGACGACCCGGCACCACTCCTCGAGATCCGCCTGGGTGGCGGGCCGCAGGGCGTTTGTCTCAAGGTCGCACACCAGCAGGGCCTGCCCGTGGGTGAAGACGTCGATGTCCGAACCCGGCCACGGCGGGGGCCCCTCACCGTAGGCGTCCAGCCAGGCGCGCTTCTGGGCTGCGATGCGGTCGACGACCCCGTCGCGTACGGGTCGCGGGAAATGCACCCGCTCCCCGTCGATGCGGCAGCCGAAGTCCCGTAGTGGGTCGAACAGCTCGTCCGAGCCCTGGATCCGCAGGGGCAGCTCGCCCCAGAGCCGGATCGCGGCATCGGCGATCTGCTGGGTCTCCTTGGGGCTGAGCAGCTCCGCCTCAAGCCGCACACGCAGCCTCATGGGCGAGTGGACCGTCCTTTCGAAGGAGCAGGAGAAGGGAGCCTGCTCGGCCAATCCGACGGCGCGAGTTTGACTGCCGCGGGCCGGGATACCTCCCGCACCCGACCAAGGAAGGCGGACCACCGTGAGCACGACCCCGCGCAAGCTGCGTGCCGCCGTCTCGCGCGCCAACATCACTCCGCCCATCGGTATCGAGCTGACGGGCTTCGCCGGACGCGGCCCATCGGTCGGTCTGGGGGACGAGCTACACGCCACCGCGCTTCTGCTGGACGACGGGAGGGAGCGCGTTGCCATTGTGCATCTGGACCTGATCGGCGTCGATGCGCAGTGGGCGGCGGCGACTCGGGCGCTGATTGCGCAGCGGGGTCGGCTCCCCGCGGACAGCATCCTGCTGTGCTGCACGCACACGCACTACGGCCCGACCGGGCGCGGCGCGGGCGAAGACCCGCGGGAGTCGCCCGAGGCGGCCTACATGGCGCAGCTGCGGTTCACGCTTGCGGGGCTGCTGCAGGAGGCCCGCGGCAAGCTGGCGCCGGTGACGGCACGCGTCGGGCGCAGCGAGTCGGACATCGGCGTGAACCGGCGCGAGCGGCTCCCCGACGGCCGCATCATCCTGGGGCGCAACCCGCAGGGCCCGATCGATCGGGAGGTCGTTCTGGTACGGTTCGACCGCCCGGACGGCGAACCGGTGGCCTGCCTGCTGAACTTCGCAGCGCACCCCGTCAGCCAGACGCACACGGGCCGCCTGATCTCCGCCGACTTCCCCGGGTACGCGCGCCAGGTCGCGGAAGACCTGACGGGGGCGGCATGTCTGTTCCTGCAAGGCGCCTGTGGCAACATCAACTCGGTCATCATGGAGGAAGGGCTGCAGTCGCCGCGCACGCTGGGCAAGCGCCTTGGGGCGGCGGCGATTCAGGCCTGTGAGACGGCGATTCCGGTGGAGGCCGCCCCGATCGGCGTTGCCTGTCGGGAGGCCCGGCTGCCGGCCAAGACATATGGATCGATCGAGGAGGCACAAGCGGCGGTCGATGGGCTGCTCGCCGAGACGGAGCGCGCGCGCGACGCCGGCAACCGGAGCCGCCTCTGGTGGGCGGAACATCGGCTCAGTCGGGCGACGGCGTGCCTGGAGAGCCTGCAGCTGGGCAAGCCGCTGCCTCCCGTGCCCGCACCCGTCTGGGGCGTCGCTCTGGGCGAGATCGGGCTGGCGACGGGCCCCGGCGAGATCTTCTGCCAGATCGGGATGGCGGTGAAGCGGGCCGGCGTTCTGCCGCACACCCTGTATGTCAGCAACACGAACGGGTCCATCGGCTACGTTCCCGTGCCCGAGGCGTACCCGGAGGGGGGGTACGAGGTCGAGAGCGCTTCGCGGGTCGGGCCGGAAGCCGCCGCCGTCCTGGAGCGGGCGACGCTGTCCGCGCTGCGGAGCGCCCGCAGGCGGGCGCGGAGCCGTCGACCGTAAGGGGGCTTCACGCCCGTCTCTTCCGGAAGAAGTGGCGGACAGACCGGCCGAGATGAACATTTGCGTGTTGGATGGTGTTGTAGAGGGTAGAATGGGAATAGCTGGACAGAGCTAGACGGAGCCGTGCACCGGGGGCCTGGCAGCGTTCAGTCGACCCGCCCCAAGGAGGGAAACGAGCCGCCTGCGCCGGATGAAGGGAGTGGAGGGGGTATGGCCAGAGAGGCAGAGAGCAAGCAACTGCTCTACGCCATGACGAGCGGGCACACCGCGGGCAGCAGCGACATCGCAGGGATCGCAGTAATCATCAAGGCCGCACGACACCACACACTCCGCAAGATCTCCGCAACCGTTCCCACCAACGACCGCATCACCGCAGCCTATGAAGCCATCAGCGCTGCCCTGCGCGAGGCCCGCGAGATGGGCGCTCGGGCGCTGATCGTCTACACCGACTGCGAAGCGGTCATCGGCCAGCTGAACCGGACGGTGACCGTCGGTCGGGAGCAGCTTGCGCGGCACCTGGAGACGCGCTGCCTGCTGAACCAGTTCCACCGGGCCGAGGTGGCTCCGGTGGCGCCGGCCCAGAACGAGGCGGCCCGCCGCTTGGCTGTTGAGGCGTGGCAGCGGGAGGTGGAGGGCGGCGGCTCCCGCCAGCTCGAACTGCCCATGGCAGCGGGCGGAGCGAGCTGACCCGCGGAGAGCCTCACGGAGTCCCGTGCGAGGCGGGAGCCCTCGGGCCCCGCCTCGTTCCGTGTCTGGGGCTTGGCGCAGGAGATGCCGGTGGCAGCGGCGAAGTGCCCGAGCACCGGATGGTCCGCGGCCCGTGCTGACAGGCGACGGCGCCTGTCCTCCGGTGAAAGGCGAGGGCTGGAGCATGTCGGGCACTCAGGGTCGGCAGGCGGAGGGCGATAGCGGTCGAGACCGCCGCATCGCGGCGATCCTGAACATCACCGAGGTCCTCTGCGGGAAGACGGAGTACACCGAGGTGGTGGCGTCGGCCCTGGAGGCGAGCCTGGACACGGTGGATGCCGATTCGGGCTCGATTCTGCTGCATTCCCCAACCGATGACACGCTGGTGTTCGAGTACGTGGTGGGCCCGATCGCGGATCGGCTGCTCGGCCGGTCGATGCCGGTCACCGAGGGAGTTGCGGGACGGGTCTTCCGAACCGGCGAGGCCTCGCTGCTGAACGACGTCTCGCAGGCGCCGGAGCATTACCACCGGATCGCGGACGAGACGGGCTACCCCTCCGTCACGATGATCACGGTTCCGCTCCGCACCGCCGGCGGCCGGACGCTGGGGGCCTTGCAGGCGATCAACCGGCGACACGGGGTCTTTGGGCAGGAAGACCTGGAGCTCCTCACGATCGTGGCTACGCAGGCCGCGACGATCATCGAGAACGCGCGGCTGCATGAGGCGGCGCGGCTGGGCGCGGTGGCGCGCCTGTTGGTCAAGGTGGGGCACGACGTGAAGAACATGATCGCTCCGGTGATCGCGTGGACCCGGGCGCTGGAGAAGGTGCTGGAGAAGCACTTCGAGGCGCTGGAGGCCGGAAGCCTGGCGGACGACGCGCTCG
The DNA here is from genome assembly GCA_016869015.1 of Armatimonadota bacterium. Taxonomy (GTDB): domain Bacteria; phylum Armatimonadota; class Zipacnadia; order Zipacnadales; family VGFC01; genus VGFC01. The sequence continues at coordinate 7,590 of VGFB01000039.1, read as the reverse complement.
CCGAACGGTGCGCGCGCGACCGCCGCCGCTGCCAGGAGGCCACGAGTCTGCTGGTGGAGGCCGCCTTGCGGGTTGGTGAGCGCACCCGGCAGATGGCGGACTGCATTCGGGGCGAGATGTCGCCGCCGACGATGGCGCCGGCGCGCGTGTCCCGCATTGCGAACGAAGTCGCGGGCGTGCTGGGCCCGGTGGCCGCCGAGCGGGGCCTCAAGCTCACGTGCGAGGGCGGCGACGACCCGGAGATCCTGGCGGACTCGTCCCAGCTCTTCAACGCCGCGTACAACCTCGTGATGAACGCCATCCACGCGACGCCTCCGGGCGGGCGGATCGCCCTGCGGGTCGAGGCCGTGCGGGACGGGTGCTTCCCGGAAGGCTCCTGTGTGCGCCTCGAGGTCTCCGACAACGGAGAGGGCATCCCGCCCCAGGTGCTGAGGCGCCTGTTCAGCGCGGAGAGCATCAGCACCAAGAGCGGCGGCACCGGCCTCGGCACGCGGATCGTCAGGGAAGTGGCCGACCTTCACCGCGGTACGGTAACCGTCTTCAGCGAGGTGGGGAAGGGTAGCTGCTTCACACTGACCTTGCCGTTGGAGCCGGACTGAGCGGCCCCTTTGCGGCGTGGCCCCCTGCGCCACAGCCCGTCCGGCGGACATGGGGGCCGCCGGACGTCAGGTGGCGACTCCAGGGCCGTGGTAGCCCGGGTTGGCGAGTTGGCAGCCGAAGGGCTCGTTGAACGGCCGGAAGGGCACCATCTCGCCGATCTCGGCCAGGCGTTGCATGACGTCGGCCGGGAGCGGGCCGGCCTCGACTGCGGCGACGTTCATCTCGACTTCCTGCACCGACCGCGCACCCATCAGCGTCGTGTGAATGCGCGAGTCGGCGATGGCCCAGCGGATCGCGAGGTCGGTGAGGGAGATCCCCGACTCGTCCGCCAGCGAGTAGAGGGCCCGGAGCTGCTCGCGTCGAGGAGGGCTGAGCCAGGCGGGCGGACTGGCGAGCTGCTCGTCGAAGCGGCGCGCCAGCCAGCCCTGCTGCAGCGGCGACCCGATGACGATCCCCATGTCCTGCCTCATCGCCTCGGGGATCACCGCGATCGCGGCCTCCCGCCACAGGAGGCTGTAGTTGAAGGCGGTCAGGACTACGTCGAACTGCCCGGTCGCGCAGATCCGCGCGAGGATGTAGGGCGTCGTGCCGCCCAGGCCGGTGAAACGCACGAGCCCCTCGGCCTGCAGTTCGGCGAGCACCTCGGTGACGGGCCCGGTGAAGTCCTCCCAGTTGGTCCACCAGTCGTGCTGCCCGGGGCGATCGGGCTCGTGGATCATCAGGATGTCCACGGCCTCGCGCTTCAGCAGGCGCAGACTCTCCTCGAAGGAGAACTTCAGCCCGTCCACATCCTGGGCGTCGAAGGGTTCCGGCCGCCCGCCAAGCTTGGTGGAGAGGATGTAGGGCTGCGGGGCCCCCTCCAGCGCCTCGCCGAGGACCTCCTCGCTATCCAGATAGCCCGGCGCCGTGTCCACGTAGTTGACGCCCAGCTCCAGCGCGCGGTGCACGGCGGCGCAAGCCTGCTCCCGACCGCCGCCGATCTTCGACACGAACAGCCCGCCCATCGACAGAACGCTGACATCCAGCGCCGTGCGTCCCAGCGTGCGATACTCCATGCCGCGGCCTCCTGACGACTCCAGAGATGCGCGGCGCGTTTCGCCCTCGGGGCGCGGGTGCACCTTCTGATCGCCGCGCAGGAGACGCGAACGGCTCGACGAACTTACGCGGTGCCGCGACGGACCGACGAAGGAGCCCGCCATGATCTCGCCTCGCGACCGGCAAGTGATCCGCGATCTGGCCCAGGAGTACGCCGACATCGCCGCTCAGCCGGTCCAGCAGGAGCGACGCGACCTGTGGCGCGCTCACAACAGCCTGAGGACCGACCGTCCCCTCGTGCTCGCGACCTATGGCTACCACAATGTGTGGTGCCGGGAGGTGTTCGGCGAGGAGACCCTCCAGTGTGAGGACCCGTTCTACCGGGCCCACGAGCGGATGCTGCGGATGGCGATCTTCCACGACCCGATCGGCGACGATCTCATCGCCGAGCCGTGGGTCACCCAGGGCGCCTCCCATCGCACGCGGGGCGGATGGACCGGGCCTTGGGGCGTCGACGCGGAGCTGCAGCACCCCGGCGAGGGCGGGGCGTTCAAGGTGACCGGGGCGGCGCTGAAGACATGGGACGACGTGGCGAGGATGACGGTGCCGCGGCACGACATCGACGAGGAGGCGACGCAGCGGAACGTTGAGCGGCTCCGTGAGGTTGTGGATGGGCTGCTGGCAGTCGACGTGAACCGGGGCCCGGTGCTCTGGGGTTTCCTGGCGGACATCTCGACCTCGCTGGCGTATCTGCGCGGCCTCGAGCAGGTGATGGTGGACATGTACGAGTCGCCGGAGGAACTGAGGAACCTCCTGGCCTTCATGCGGGACGGCATCCTGGCGAACCAGCAGCAGGCCGAGGCGGCCGGAGACCTCACCCTCACTTGCGGTCACAACGGCCAGGAGGCATACGCCGAGGAGCTCGAGGAGCCGACACCCAATTCCGGGCCGCGCGCGCGCCGGGACCTCTGGGGCTTCTTCGCCGCGCAGGAGTTCACGCTCATCAGCCCGGCCTTCCACGACGAGTTCCTCTATCAGTACCAGCTCCCGATCATGGAGCGCTTCGGGCTGACCCACTACGGATGCTGCGAGGACCTGACGAGGAAGATCGACATGCTGAGGCAGGCGGAGAACCTGCGCAGCATCGCGGTGACGCCCGTGGCGGACATCGCGAGGTGCGCGGAGCAGATCGGGGGGGACTACGTCATCTCCTGGCGCCCGAACCCCACCGACATGGTCTGCGCGGCCTGGGACGAGGAGCGCATCCGGCGGATCATCGGCGAGGGGCTGCGGGCGGCGCGCGGCACGAACCTCCACCTGCATCTCAAGGACATCGAGACGGTGCAGGGCGAGCCCACGCGCCTGCGGCGCTGGGTCGAGGTCGTGCGGAGCGTGATCGACGAGGTGTGGTGAGCGCCGCCTACCGCACCAGGCGCCCTCGGTAGCTCAGCGTTGTGCCCGCGTGCAGGAACGACTCCCGCACCGCGCCGTCCGGCGCGAGGACCACGCACGCCGCCTCGCCGTCCGTCGTCACCTCGCCCAGACTGAGCTGCCCCTCTCCCGACTTGCGCCACACCACCACGGCCCTGCCGTCGGCCAGCGCCAGCTCGCAGCCAAGGGCGTCCGGGGACTCCAGCGCCTGCGCCTCGAGGGGCGGGTCGGGGTCGGCGGGCCGCTGGGGTCGGATCACCGAGACGAAGCACGCGGCCGTTGCGGGCGCCGGCGTCGCGGCCTGGAGGTGCCACTGCTCCAGCTTCACCCACTCCTGCGGTGGAGGATCGAACTGGTTCGTCTGCGTGATCTGCAACCCCTGGGGCGCAAGGAGCTGCACGATCGCCGCACCGCTGCCCAGGCCTCGCGCGTGGATCGCCTGCCCCTCGACCTGCATCTCCGTTCGCGCGTGGAGGAGCCACTGGAAGGTGCTTGGCTGGGGGGCCTCGAGCACATCGAACAGGACGATCGCCTCCGGCTTGAGGAAGAGGGCCGCGCGGGTGAAGCGGCTGACGGCGCCCTCGTAGGCCGGCGCGGCCTCGCCGGCCACATAGTCGAAACGCGCGGCGGTCGCGAAGCGGGTGATCTCCCCCAGCGGCAGGTTCGAGCGCTTCTTCTGGCCGACGCCGTTCACCAGGATGCAGTTCTGGCTCTTCGTCTCCCACATCCAGTCGCGATGATGTGGGCTGCCGTAGAGGTCCCGCCACCCCGTGTACACGAAGACCGGGTCGCCGGCCACGCTGAGCAGGAAGGCGTTCTGTGAGTCGTACCCGTGGCTCTGCGTGCCCATCGGGCTGCTCTTGAGCATGAAGAGCACATCGTTCTGGCGCTTGGTCAGGTCATTGTGGAGCGCCGCCACGCCCACGCCGGGGAACAGGACCGAGCTGGGCAGATCGGTCGGCTCCTTCGACGCGACAGGCTCCGTGGTCCCGTAGATGAAGCCCATGTAGCCCCCCGGCAGCTCGGCGCCGCCCGACTCGGACACGTACCACTCCCAGTACGGGTTGCGGGCCATGCGCGCGAAGATGCTCACCGTCGGGCTACAGCTCTTGGCGGTGGCGCTGCCCAGGGTGAGGTCGCCGAATCCGCCGAGGGTCTCGCCGGGCGGCGCCACGTAGAGGGGGAAGTTGCCCGCATTCGCGAAGAAGGGCTTGCGGTAGCCGTCCAACCCGTAGATGGACTGCATCAGCGCCAGCCACCAGGTCACCTTCGACTGGTAGCCGTTCCAGTAGGCGAGCCCTTCGTGCCAGCCCCCGGCGTCGTCGTTCCAGACGGGATAGGAGTTGAAGAAGACGTTCATCGCGAACCAGGCCCAGTCGCCCGCGCCCTCGATCTCGCCATAGAACGCCGTGCCGACCTCCCCGACCTTGTGCCACAGCCGGTTGGCGTGGCTGTCGTAGGGCCGCCAGAGGTGCTGCTTGCGGACGAGCGCCTGAAAGGCCTCGTCCCCTCGGGCGGCCATGCACTCGCGCACGAGGCGGCGGTCGTCCTCGCTCAGGTACCCGTGGAGCCACGTGTAGGCGCGTGCCGTCCCCCAGAGGAACGGCATCCCGGCTTCATCGTTATAGGCCCGATTGGTGGCCCCATTCACGTCCCAGGCGCAGGCGGCCATGAGCAGCCGCCGCGACTCCTGCGCGAAACGCTCATCGCCGCCGAGCATCCAGGCGAACGCCAGCGTCGCCGCGCCGTTGCACACCGCCTCCGTGCGCTGCCGGTTGCCCCACCAGCGCTTCCGCCACGCATCGTCGTTGACGCCGCGCTTCTCGCCTTCCTGGTACTTCAGCGGCTCGCTCACATCCGGCGGCTCCGCGAGGAGCTTCTCGCACGCCGCCAGGATGCCGTCCCATTGGGGCTTCAGACGCCCCCGGGCCAGCTCCCGATAGGTCGCCACGTCCTCGGGGCGGAGGAACAGGCGCGGGTGCTCGGCGGGGATCCGGCTCAGCAGCTCCTCGCGGTCGGGGAGCGGGAAGGGTCGGGAGGAGGCGTCGATGGTGAAGCGGCGCGCGGTGCTCCATTCAGACACCTCGCCGGCCCCGGTCGTGAAGCGGAAGCGCCAGTGGTAGGCGCCGACGCCGAGGGGTGCGCCGGGGCAGCAGCAGTCGAGGCTGAGGCCTCGGGCTTCGTGGGCGAGTTGGGCGAAGTCGGCATCCCGGCTCACCTGCAGATCGTAGGTCCGCGCGTCCCTTTGCGGCCGCCAGACGAAACCCGGCGGGTCGACGGCGGAGGGCTTTCCGTCCGCGGGGCGGAAGCCCCATTCGCCCGCGGCCGGAGGGCTCTCGTCGGGAAGAAGCGCCGCGCCGGCCGCCGCGCAGGATAGGGCAAGCACCGCCGCCCAGCCGAAGGTCGTCATGCGGGCCTCCTGTTCGGCGCGCATCCCGCGCAGCCTCGACGTCGACCGGCACGGCCGGCGTCCGATTCGCGAGGGCGGAACCGCCTGGACCGCTTCGTCCCACCCACCGGGGAGTCCTTTGCCATGCACGAGAGACTGTGGTATCGCGAGCCCGCGACCGACTGGACCGAGGGTCTGCCGATCGGCACCGGGCGACTGGCGGCGATGGTGCTGGGAACCTGTCCTCGCGAGCGCCTGGCGCTCAACCACGAGTGGCTGTGGGAGGGCATCCATCGCTTCCGCGACGTCGAGGAGGCGGCCCACTACCTGCCTGAGGTGCGGGGGTTGCTGCTGGCCGGGGAGTACGAACGCGGGACGGAGCTGGCGAACCGCTACTTTGGCGGGCCGGGCGGAATCAGCGGGACGCCGGGACGCGTCGATTCCTACCAGACTGCGGGCGACCTGTTCGTCGAGTTCAACCAGCGGCCGTGGCACGACTACCGCCGCGAGCTGGACCTGTCCAGCGGGATCGCGTCGGTCTCCTACGGCGGCGTGCGCGGGGATGGCGCCCGCCATCGGCGCGAGTATGTGGCGCACCTCACCGAGGACCTGCTGCTCGCCCGGTACACCTGCGACGGCCGACCCCTCTCGTGTGTCCTGTGGCTGGATCGCCTGCACGACCCCAGATGCGCCTTGCGGACTGAGACCACTGAGGCCGGGCTGATGATGTGCGGGGAGATCGCCGGCGGCATCGGCTTTCGGGTGGCAGCGGACGTGCACGTGGCCGGCGGGAGCGTGGCCGTCCTCGACGGCCGCAAGCTCGCGGTCACCGACGCGACGGAGGTGCTGGTGGTGATCGACGTTGGGACCTCGGCGCAGGGGCGGGCCCCGGCAACCGAGTGCGCTCCACAGCGTCTCTCGACGCGAGACTGGGAGACGCTGCGGGCGGCCCACGAGGCCGAGCACGCCCGGCACTACGGGGGGCTGAAGCTGGAGCTGCCCTTCGAGGAGCCGGAGCTGCCGACCGATGAGCGCTTGCGGCGCCTGCGTGGGGGCGAGGCCGACCCGGGTCTGGCGCTGCTGTACTTCAACTACGGGCGCTACCTGTTGTGCGCGTCCTCGGCGAACGCCTCGCTGCCCACGACGCTGCAGGGCCGCTGGTGCGAAGAGTTGGAGCCGCCCTGGAACAGCGATCTACACCAGGACGTGAACCTGCAGATGGCCTACTGGGGCGCGGAGCCGGGCGGCCTGCAGGCGTACGCAGAGGCGTTGTTCCGGCACCTCGAGCGGCAGGCGCCCCATGGGCGGGAGGCGGCGAGGAAGCTGTACGGGTGCGAGGGCGTCTGGCTCCCGATCCAGACCGACCCGTGGGGCCGTTGCACGCCCGAATCGGACGGCTGGGCGGTGTGGATCGGGGCGGCGGCGTGGCTGTCACAGCATCTCTGGTGGCACTACGAGTTCGGGCTCGACGAGGGGTTCCTGCGGGAGCGCGCCTACCCGTTCCTGCAGGAGGTCGCTGCGTTCTATGAGTCGTATGTCATCGAGGACACCGCCGGCAATCTCCTGATCGTGCCCTCACAGTCGCCCGAGAATCGCTTCGTGGGCAGCGGCCCCCGGTACCCGGTGAGCCTCGGTGTGAACGCGGCGATGGACGTGCAACTCGCGAGGGACGCGCTGTCTCATGCGGCGGGAGCGGCGGAGGTCCTGGGCGTGGACGCGGATCGGCGCGAACGGTGGCGGGAGCTCTGCCGACGGCTGCCGGAAGGGGGGATCGGCTCCCGGGGGCAGCTCCTGGAGTGGAACGAGGAGTTTGAGGAGGTCGAGCCCGGGCACCGGCACATCTCGCACCTCTACGGTCTGTACCCCGGCGACCAGATCGACCCCGAGCGCACGCCGGAGCTGTTCGCCGCGGCGATGCGTTCGCTGGAGCTACGCCTGGAGGCCATGGGCGGGCACACGGGCTGGAGCCGGGCGTGGACGGCGTGCTGCTTCGCCCGGGCCGGGCGCGGGGACGAGGCGCTCTCTCACATCGAGCACCTGGTCACCGACTTCGCGACGGACAGCCTTCTGGACCTTCACCCGCCGCGCATCTTCCAGATCGACGGCAACCTCGGCGGGATGGCGGCGGTCATCGA
>VGFB01000038.1 GCA_016869015.1 Armatimonadota bacterium | reverse complement strand
GATGCGCTGCCGCAACCCGGACGGCACCTGGGAGACGCAGTTCGCGGCTGTGCGTCCCGAGGGGATTGCGCCCTGCCACTTCGGAGGCGACCAGACGGTGGCGGCGCTTGAGGTGAGGCCCGGGGCCGTCACGCTGGAGGTCGGCCAGCCTCACCAGTTGAGCACCACTGCATGGAACGCCGCCGGGCAGGTGGTCACCGGCTACACGCCGAGCTGGCGCACGCTGAGCGGACAGATTGCGGGCATCTCGCCCTCCGGAGTCGTCCGCCCCCGCAACCCAGGAGAGACCCAGATCGAGGCCGCCGTCGAGGGGGTCACCGCCCGCGCGGATGTGACCGTCACCGGCGACGGCTTGACGAACCTCTTCTTCCTCCACCATTCGACCGGAGCGGGAATCGTGTTCGACGGCGATGTGCGGGGCCATGTCCGCGCGTACAACCAGCAACACGGCACCGGCTACGCCTTCTGGGACCACGGCTACAACGGCGACGGCCTCACCGACCCGCAAGGGAACAGCACGGGCACAAACTACGCCATCCCCAATGACAACACCGACCCGGATGGCCTGCACTACCTGTGGACCGGCGGCGGCGCCGATGCCGTCCAGTGCCGCAACCGCATCCTGAACAACCACGAGGTCATCGCCTTCAAGTCGTGCTTCCCGGCCTCGGCCATTCCCGACGCCGCCACACTCAGTCAGTACAAGGCCTGGTACCTCGCGATGCGCAGCTTCTTCGACACGCGCCCGGACCGCGTTTTCGTAGTGATGTCCACGCCGCCATTGCACCGGTTGAGCACCAACGCGACCGAGGCCGGCAACGCCCGTCGCTTCGCCGAATGGCTGAAGAGCAGCACGTATCTGTCCGGCCACCCGAATGTCGTCTGCTTCGACCTGTTCGATCTGCTGGCGAAGGCGGACGACGGCAGCGCCGCGGCGAACATGCTGCGGTACCCGTACGAGGGCAGCCACTCCGACGGCGACTCGCACCCGAACGCCCTCGCCAATCAGACCGTCGGCCCGCTCTTCGCCCAGGCCCTGATCGACGCCGCCCGGAGCTACTGAGCCCATGGGAGTTCTCGATAGACGAACGGTCCACTGCCTGGCATTCCTCCTCGTGGCCGGCAGTCTGGCCTCCGCCGCCCCCGAGGTCTGGGTCTCGCCGCAGGGCGACGATGCGAACTCGGGCGAGCGGGGGACGCCGGTGGCGACGCTCGGGCGCGCGCTGGCACTCGTGCGCGAGGGGCGGACTCCCGACGCAGAGGGCGAACGCATCGTGCTGCGCGGCGGAATCTACCGCCTCGCGGAGACGCTGACGCTGGGCCCGGAGGACTCGGGGCTGACCGTCGAGGGCGCCCCGGGCGAGGCGCCCGTCATCAGTGGCGGGCGCGTGGTGACGGGCTGGAAGCCCTGGAAGGGGGACATCCTCCAGGCCGATCTGTCGGGCCTCGGACTGCCGGACTGCGAGTTCCGCGAGCTGTACTGCGACGGGCTGCGCCAGCCCCTCGCGCGCGTGCCGAACTTCGATCCCGCGCGCCCCCGCCTCGGCGGCTTCCTCTACAACGCCGGGATTGCCGAGGCGGGCAGCAAGACGAAGTTCCGCTATCGGCCCGGCGAGCTGGACCCGACGAAGTGGACCCACGCGGAGCGAGCGATCGTCGTCTTCCATCCGTCCGTCAACTACGAGAAGGTCTGGGCCCCCCTGGCGAGGGTCGACGTCGCCGAGCGCGTGATCGAGACGGCCCGGGGGGTCTACGCGCTCGAACCCCACGACAGCTACTACCTGTGCAACCTGCTGGAGGAGTTGGACGCGCCGGGCGAGTGGTACGCCGATCCCGACACGCAGACGCTCTACTTCCGGCCGCCCATGGGCGCTCCGCCGGGCGAGGTCGTCGTCCCCGCGCTGCAGTCCGCCTTCGTGGTGCAGGGCGACATCGAGGGCGGGAGGCCGGCCGAGGGCATCCGGATCGCCCATGTCGACCTGCGCGACTTCCGCGGGGACGCGGTGCACATGACGGGCGCGGAGGAGTGCGCGGTGATGGGCTGCGACATCCGCAACGTCGGCGTGGCCGTCCACCTCGGCGACCGGACGCAGGTCTGTACGGTTGCGGGGTGCGACATCACCCAGACGTCCGGCGACGGCATCTCGATCTGGGGTACCCCCGGCGAGCATGACCGCGTGAGCGGCCACCTCATCGACAACAACTACATCTGGGACTACGGCTGGGGGCATCTGCACAACCGGACGGCCGGCATCTGGTTCCTTGCGACCTCCCACTGCGAGATCACCCACAACCACATCCACGACGGCCCACGCTACGCCATCGGCACCGACGTGGGCAACGACAACGTGATCGCGTACAACTACTGTCACCACGTGAACCTGGAGACCTGCGACACGGGCATCATCGAGGCGGCGACAGCCTGGGACTGGGGCAAGCCCGACGAGAACGAGCGCAACGAGAAGTTCAACCGCGACAACGAGATCCACCACAACCTGCTCCACGATTCGGGCGGCATGCAGGAGACCGGGCCGGGGGAGATGGACTTCCCGACGTACTCGTGGGGCATCTACCTCGACACCCACTCCAGCCACTGGAAGGTCCACGACAACGTGGTCTACAACACGGTCCTCGGCGGCTTCATGCTCAATTGCGGCCAGGACAACGTGATCGAGAACAACATCTTCGTCGACGGTAAGACGAACCAGGTCCAGTTCAATCCGTGGCCCAAGTACGTGATCTCGGGCAATCGCTGTGAGCGCAACATCATCAGCTACCGGGGCGGCGGGGCGAGGCTCTACACGGTGGGCGGGTTCAGGGACGAGTTCGTGCACTTCGCGAGCAACCTCATCTGGGCCGGCGGCGTCGACCCTCGCATCCCCGGGTTGACGGGTGTCCCGCTGCGGCAGAGCTGGGCGAAGTGGCTGGAGTTGGGGCGCGATGAGGGGTCGCTCGTCGCCGATCCGCTGTTCGTCGATGCCGCGAACCGCGACTACCGCTTGCGGCCCGACTCCCCGGCGCTCGCCCTCGGCTTCGAGCCGATCGATCTGTCCGAGGTCGGCAACCGCCGGACCCCCGACCGCCGCACGTGGCCGCGCCCGGAGGAGCCGGTGATCCGCGAGCCGGCCGACTACACGCCGCCGGAGACCGTCGGCGCCACGCAGCCCCCCTTGCGCGACTACGAGGCCAGTGCCGTCGGCGACCCCGAGCAGGGCGCGCATGCGGGCGAAGCGGGCGGGCTGGCCTCGGTGCGGGTCACCGACGAGAGCGCCGCCTCCGGCGACCACAGCCTCAAGGTCAGCGAGACCACCGGCCTGAAGAACGCCTGGGAGCCCTACATCACCTACATGCTCGATGCCGAGGAGGGTGTGTGGGAGGCGGGCTTCGACCTGCGCGTCGAGGCGGATGCGGACGTGGTCTACGAATGGCGCGACGACCCCTATCACTACAACCTCGGACCAAACCTCCACGTGCAGCCCGACGGTTGGCTCCTCGCCAACGGCAAGCAGCTCCTGCAGCTCCCGGTGGGGGAGTGGGTCCGTCTCGACGTGAAGTGCGGGCTCGGGGAACAGGCGACCGGCACCTACGATCTAACGGTCAAGCTCGCCGACGGCGAGCCGGAGACGTTCCCGGCCGTGCCGTGTAGCCCGCAATTCAGCTTCCTGAGCTGCGTAGTCGTCATGTCCGTCGCGACCCAGCCCACCGCGTTCTACCTGGACAACGTGGAGTTCAACCAAGACTGAGGACCGAGGAGCGACCGTGAGACCTCTCCTGCTCGCTGCATTGCTGATCCTGCCGGCCGTTGGCCGGTGTCAGGAGGCGACGCCCATGACTCTGGCCCAGAGGATCGAGGCCGTTATTGCCGCCACCGAGCCGCTGCCGTTCCCGCGCGGGGACCGGCTGCCGATCCGGGCGATGGGACTGGAGGGCGTGCCCTCCGAGGATGACGCCGAGAACCAGCGTCTCCTCCGTGAGCTTGACGCCCGAGGCCTGGCGCTGAGCGCCCGGTGGGACCCCGCCGACGTCGAGGGCAGCCTGGCGCAGGCGCTGCGGCTCGGCCGCCTGCAGAAGCAGCTGGGCCTTGACATCGGTGTGGACGCGAACGCCTGCATGCATCGGTTCTTCAACGGGGACGAGAGCACGGCGCACGTCAACGAGGCGGGCGAGCCGTTCTTTGACAGCAGCTTCGGCGAGCAGTACAAGATGGGCTGCCCCTTCGCGCTGCGGGATCGCTACCCCGTTATCACGGCGCAGTTCGAGCCGTTCCTCAAGGCCTACCGGGACGCCGGCCTGGAGCTCGCCTTCATCTACCTCGATTGGGAGATCGACGGGCCCGTCGAGTGGAACGGCGCCTGGGCGGCCTCCAGGGCCTGCACGCGCTGCCGCGAGCACCTCCCCGGCCTCGAGGACTTCCGCGCCTTCCAGATGGCCCTGCGCACCCTCCGCGCCGACATGCAGCGCGAGGTCTACGCCGCCGCGGTGAAGGCCGCCTTTCCGAACGCGCTCATCGGCAACTACGCCGAGTACCCCGGCGACGGTTACCGGTACTGGTACGACTACTTCGAGGTCCTGCCCGAGGGCGCGCCGGTGAAGACCGACACCCGCGCGCAGTACCGCGAGTGGCCCAACCTCTTCTCCGCCACCGGCTACACCTTCGCGATGCCCGTGGTCTACACGTGGTACCCGACCTTCGGGTGGTACGATTTCGAGGACCCCGACTACCGCTGGTTCTACAACATGCTCCTCGTCGCCACGAACGCCTGCAAGAGCACCGGCGGCACTGTCCCGATCATCTCCTGGCTGCACTGGCACACGACCTCCCCCCCGCCCGAGCCCGACCCGGCCGTGCAGCAGCTTAGCGAGGAGAAGTACCAGGAGTTGATCTGGCACATGCTGCTGCGCGGGACCGATGGGCTGATGAACTGGTGCATGGATGCCGAGACCGCGAAGGAGATCCAGCTCATCCAGCAGGTCTACGCGGCCTCGCTGGAGTACAGGGACTTCCTGGAGGGCGGGACGCCCATTGCCTTCGAGGTGCCGACCATGCCGGCGCCGGTTGTCTCGGCGCTGCAGTTGGGCGAGCGCCTGCTCGTCCGACGCACCGAGTTCGGGGGCTTCGAGGCCGACGTCGTCCTGCGCCGCCCCGGACGCCCGCCGGTCTTCGTGCCGGCCGCGCCGGGGGAGTGCCGGATCATCGAGGCGAGGTGACGATGAGAACGAACCGGGTTCTCGCTCGGATGCGGGCCGATGAGCCGGCGCTGGTCGGCTGGCTGTGCAGCGGGTCGCCGTTCATGGCCGAGGGCCTGCGCGCACTGGACTTCGACGGCTGGCTGCTGGACGCCCAGCACGGGTACTGGAGCTACGACGCGCTGCTGAACGCCCTGCCGCTCATCGCCGAGGCCGGGCCGGCGCCGCTGGTGCGGGTGGCGGACAACGACTTCGGCCTCATCGGGCGCGCGCTCGACGCGGGAGCCCTGGGGATCGTTGTCCCGATGGTGAACTGCGCCGAGGACGCTCGTCGCGCGGTCGAGGCCTGCCTGTATCCTCCGGAGGGCAACCGCTCCTCCGGCGGTCTCCGGCGCGAGCGCTACGGGGCGGACTACGTCGAGGCGGCGAATCGGGAGATCATGGCGATCTGCATGATCGAGACCCGGGAGGCCGTGGAGCGGGCCGACGAGATCATGGCGACGCCGGGGCTCTCCTGCGTGATGATCGGCCCGGGGGACCTCGCGATGTCACTCGGTCTCGGCCTGGGACGCAGCCCCGAGCACGAGGCGTGCATCGCCCGCGTAGTCGAGGCCGGGCGGCGTCGCGGCGTGCCGGTCGGCATGGCGTGCGCAGACGCCGAGGACTGCGTCCGCCGCGCCGAGCAGGGGATGCGCTTCCTGCCCTGCGGCAACGAGATCGGGTGGGCGCGTCAGGCAGCCGCGCTGCACCTCTCGACGGTGCGCAGCAGGCTCTGACGCCACTACGACCTTCACCGCCGGCCTGCGGCCGCGCGACTCCTTCCCCGAGGTGCCGGGAGATGCTCTGCGCTCGCTCACCGCTGCGGATCGACTTCGTGGGGATGACCGACTACCACGTGGCGTGCGACCTGTTCGGCGGCCGCATTCTCAACGCGACCATCAACAAGTACATCTACGCCACGCTCCAGCCGCGCGCGGACGGGCGCATCATCCTGCGCGCGCCCGATCAGGGCGCCGTGGTCGAGGTGCCTGACCCGTCCGAGCTGCGGGCCGACGGCGAGCTCGGCTTGGCGCAGTACATCATCAAGCGGATGGGGATCGAGGCGGGCTTGGAGCTCACCACTTACTCCGAGATGCCCGGCGGGGCGGGTCTGGGGTCATCCTCGACCATCGCGACGTGCATCATCGCCGTCCTGAGCGCGTTCACCGGCCATCGCCTGACCAACTTCGACATCGCCGAGCTGGCGATCGAGTGCGAGAAGGCGGCCCTCAACACCGAGTACGGCTGGCAGGACCAGTACTCCCCTGTGACCGGCGGCGGAGTCAAGTACATGGTGCACTGGCCCCGCACCGATTCCCGCGACATCGAGATCGACATCCTGCCGCTGGGGCTCGAGGTGATCGTCGAGCTGGAGAAGCGAATGGTGGTGGCGTACAGCGGCATCTCGCGGCCCGCGAAGGGCATCCTGGACAAGGTGGCCGAAGGGGTAGCTCGGGAGGACCCGGAGGTCGTGGCGGCCCTGAAGGGCATGAGCGACTGCGCCGAGGAGATGCGGCGGGCGTTCCTGCGGTCGCGGCTCGATGACCTCGGACCCCTGCTGAACCGCACCTGGGTCCACCACAAGCAGCTGCACCCGGACGTGACCAACGACTGCCTGGATGGGCTCCACGACTGCGCCGCCCGAAACGGCGCCACCGGCGGTCGCGTGTGCGGCGCCGGTGGCGGGGGCACCATGATCTTCCTCTGCGAGCAGAACGCAGAGCTCCGTGTCAAGGAGGCCCTGCGGGAGCTCGGCGCGTCCGTCTTCGACTTCTCCATCGACCGTCACGGGCTGTACATCTGGGGCCTGCCCGACTGACGGCCCGGGCTATCCGCCCTCCGTCCCCTCCTCCGGCTTCGGGGGCAGGAACGAGCCCTCCGGCCACTGCAGCAGGAAGTCCATCTTCGCCGCCTTCATCAGCTCGCGCTGCTTTGCCCCGACGAGGCCCTGGGTCACCTCCGCGATCAGGTGTTCGCGGATGTCCTCCTTGACCTCGTCGAAGTCGAGTTGCAGGTCCCGCACGTACTGGTCCCGTCGAATGAGGTAGTAGCCCAGGTTGGGGAAGGGCACGATCTCGCTCACGTCCAGGTCCTTCAGCAGCCCGAAGGCCGCCTGGACGAAGGGGCTGTTGCCCCGCGGGAGCCAGCGGTCGAGCTTCCCCCCGGCGTCCTTGGTGAGGGGGTCGTTGGAGTACTGCTTCGCGGCCGCTTCGAAGGTCAGTTCGCCCGCGATGATGCTCTGCCGGACCTCCGTCATCTGATCCCGGTCGTCCATGCGCAGGTAGCTGACTTTCATCCCCTCGCGGATCTTGAACTCCGCCACGTGAGTGCGATAGTACTCCTGCACCCGCTCGTCAGGAACGCTGACCTCCTTGGCGACCAGCCGCTTCAGCCGCAGCCGCGTCAGTTCACTCTCCCGGAACAGTGGGAGAGTCTCCCCCTGCGAGAAGAGCATCATGTCGAAGTCGATGCCCGTCTCGATGGCCGTAGCGTTGACCAGGTTTCGCTTGCGCGCGATCTCCGCCTCCACCTCGGCGTCCGTCACCGTCACGCTGCGCTTGACCGCTTCCTGCCGGATGGCCTCCGCCGTCATCAGCTTCAGCAGGCTCTGCGACCCATAGCGCTTCAGCATGAACTCGTACAACGCCTGCTGATCGATCGGCTCGCCGTTCAACGTCGCCACCGGCGCCGCGACCAGCGGACCGCCCAGGACCGCCAGCAGCAGCCCGACCACGACCCCCATCCTGGCTCCCATCCCGTCCATCGTGCGCAGTCCTCTTGCATTCCCGCGGGCTCGGCCGCACTCTCGCGCCCGGCCCGGCTTCTATCCGCTCTGTTCCGCCTCGACGCTCGCCACCGCGGGCGGCGCCGGCGGCGTCTGCACAAACGACGCTCGAGCCCTTCCGCTCTCGATCGTCAGGTCCACCCCCAGGTCGGCTGAGAGCTCCGCCAGCTCCGTCAGGATCGCCCCCGCCCGCTCCGGCGTCGGCGTGCGTGGCGCGTAGTCGGCCGGAACGATGCGGAGCGGCGTGATCGTCAGGTCGAGGCTTCGGCCGATGGTCGCATCGAGGGTGAAGATCGCGCTGTTCATCCGACCGTCGTCGGCATCCCGCTGGTCGAACACGAAGTTCCCCATGCTGTAGAGGATCAGACCGTCCCGATAGCGCTCGACGCCGCTCAGCACGTGGGGGTGATGCCCCAGGATGATGTCGGCCCCCGCCTCGATGGTCGCATGGCCCAGTTCGATCTGTCTCGCGGTCGGGTCTTTCCGGTACTCCTCGCCCCAGTGGTAACTGACACACACCAGGTCGGCCTGGTTTCGCGCTTCCCGTACCCGCGCGAGCGCGTTCTGCATGTCCTCGTCCACCTTGCACAGCGATCCGTGGACGAAGTTCAGGTCCGTGTAGGCCAGGAACGCCACCACGGCGCCGTTGGCCGTGAGGTAGGTGATCTCATCCGGCTCGAAGCCCTCCGGCCTCCCCCCCGCGTAGGCGATCTGATGGGCCTCAAGCGTCGCCATCGTGTCCTCGCAGCCGCGCGTCCCCGCGTCCAGGCCGTGGTTGTTCGCAATGGCAACGATGTCCACACCGGCATCGTCCAGCGCCTGCGCGGTCATCGGGTCGGCGCAGAACTCCAGACTCCCGCCGGGGCGGGCATGGCCCTGTACGGTGGAGAGCGGACACTCGAGGTTCACGAAAGCCACGTCGGCCGCGCGGAGCGGGTCCCTCACGTCCCGCATCACGTGGTGGATGCCGTGGTCCTTGATGCGGTTCCAGACGCCCCGATCCAGCATCACGTCGCCCGCCGCAGCGACGCGAACCCGGGGCGGCGGAGGCGGGGCCGCCGGTTGCGCCTGGAACGCCGCGCCGCGGCCTCCACCCGACCGCCAGCTCTGAACCGCGGCCACGCCGAGGCCCGCCAGCGAAGCGCCTGCCAGGAGCAGCAGGAAGCGCGAGAGCATCCGCTGGCGTCGAGTAGCGCGTCGTTTCTGCGTCGTCCGGCTCATGGTGCCTGCATGATACCCGAATCGCTGCCCCTCGTCAAAGAACGCCTCCCCGCCCGCCTTTGTGCCGCCCGACGGCGGGGGGCGGGTGTGCGGGGGGCCTTCAGCCACGGCATCGGGCTGCGCAGCGGTCGGAGATGGTCGGGGTCAAGCGGACGGGGCAACCAGTTCGGCCAGGAGGCTCATCCACTGGGCGGGCCATTCGTCGGGCGCCATCCGCCGGAGGACCGCGGCCGCCGGGGGCAGCCAGCAGCGGACGTGTCGGTCAAGGAACTCCTCGCGCCCCAGGGCGATCTGCGCCGCCCGGTCTGCGTCGTCGGCCCCGCGGAGATCGGCTTCCAGCCCACACAGATAGCACAGGAACTCCAACTGGTGCCGCAGGTGGTCGGCCGGCTCATTCGCCGATGAGCGCAGTTCCAGACCAAAGCGCCGGAAGAACAGCAGGTTCTCGTGCAGCACTTCCGGGGCAGGACCCGTGCGGTTCCAGTGTGACTCGATCAGGGGGCACGGGGGGTCGGGCAGCCCGACCTCGAAGGCCGCAATGAAGGCCTGCTCGTACTCCGATGGCTCGCCCGGCCGGGGCAGATCGAGGGGGTGAGGCTTCGCCGCCGTGGAGGCCAGGCGGCGCCAGGCCTCCGCGACCCAGGGCTCATTCAGCCACGCCCACTGCCGGGCGTCGGGGAAGCGGAAGAGGTCGTGGAGGAAGCGCCACTGCGCGGCCTGCTCCCGCAACTCCGCGATGGCGGAGGTTCCGGTCGACAGCTCGGTCGGCATCACCCGACCTCACACCAGAGGCTGAAGTACTTGATGCCGTCCCGGTGCTGCTTTGCCCCGTCCCAGATGGCGAAGGTGATCGGCGTCTGAGCCGGCGCCTTCCCGATGGCGAACACGACCGTCCAGCCCGTCCTCACCCGCGCCGCGCCCCCCAGGCCGGCCGAGTTCGTGTCCGTCACGGTCGACAGCCCCGCCGCCCGCAGCACCTGGAAGCCGACGCCCGCCCGCCAGTAGTACAGGTCGACCGGGTTCGTCTTGTCGCCCATCGTGATGCTCGGGCCCGGCGACACCGGCGCGCGCTGTTGGGGCACCATGATGCACGCGGCGTCCGCGAACTGACTCGCCCCCCGGGTGTGCTGCTGGTAGACGTGCTCGGCCCCCACGTCCGGCACGCGCGCCCCGGCCTCAGCCTCCTGCGACGAGGCGTCCGTCCACTCCAGCCGCACGAAGGCCTCGCCGTTCGCCCGCCGGAGAAGTCGCACGGTTGCCGTCGGGCGGGCCCCATCGTCGCGCGGCCCGTCGGAGTGAAGCGGCGGAGTGCGATTCAGGTGCAGGCGGAAGGCGGGCGCCTCCCGCCAGACCGCGGCCGTCGGGTTCTGCACCTCCTTCACCGTCACGCGGTCGGCCAGCGCCTTGGGTCGGAGCGTCAGCTCCCCTTGGCCCTGGGCCGCCCACGAGAGGCCGATCGCCAGCACGCCCACGGTCAGTGTCCACTTGGGCCCCATCATGCCTTACCTCCCACCTGCGCGGCTGCCGCCTTCCCCGCGCCGGGCGGCTGCATCTCCGGTCCGCCCCCGACGGCCCCGACGCGCTGCCGCACCTCCGCCGGCGCGGCCGCCGCAACCTCCTGCGGCCGCAGCCGGTACCGCACCTCGGCGTCGCGGCCGATCAGCAACTGCAGAACCTCGCTGGTCCCGCCCGCCTGCGCCGTGCGTAACTCCCCCTCCAGGAACGCCAGCGTCTCCCCCACCTTCGGACCGAACAGATACGTGAGGTACGCCAGAGGGAAGCGGGGGTCCTTCGTGACGCTCTGGTTCGGCCGGCCGGTCTTTGGCGGGCTGAACGGCGGTACGTAGAACACGTTCGGATGTGTCCCCTTATCGGGGAGCAGCGGCAGCGCGACCTTGTAGCGGGTCACCAGCTGATGCACCGGGGACTCCGGGTCATCCAGGATCCCGACGAACCGGATGCGGCCGGGGCACTGCGCCGCGCAGGCGTTGGGCGTGCCGCGCTCCAGCCGCGCGTAGCAGAAGATGCACTTCTCGCTGGCGCGCGTGACGGCGTTGTAATAGAGCTTCTTGTACGGGCAGGCCTGGATGCAGTGACGGTAGCCGCGACAGCGGTTCTGGTCCAGCACCACGATGCCGTCCTCCTCCCGCTTGTAGATCGCCTTCCGCGGGCAGGCCTCCAGGCACGCCGGATGGGTGCAGTGATTGCAGATGCGCGGGAGGTAGAAGTAGTAGGGGTTCTCGTTGTCCGGTCCGCCCATGTCCTCGTCCCAGTTCGACAGGTACCGGGGCGCCTCGTGGGGCATGACCGGCTTCTTCCCGCCCTTGAACAGCCGCTGACCGTAGTCGTACTCGAGCGCGGCCCCGTAGTCCTCCTGCGGGGGCAGCGGGGAAGGCCGGAGGTGACGTTGCTCGTCGAACCCGCCCCCGAGCTTGTGCCAGTCCTTCGGATAGCCCATCCCCGGCTGGGTCTCCACGTTGTTCCAGTACATGTACCCCTGGCCGTCGCCATCGGTCCACTGCTTCTTGCACGCCACCGTGCAGGTGTGGCAGCCGATGCACTTGTTCAGGTCCATCACCATCGCGTACTGGTGCTTGGGCATGATTCCGCCTCGCCGGGGCCGCGCGGCGGCGGCCCGCATCAGGGTTCCCGTTACGCCTTCTGCGGCGGTTGGAAGCCCGCGATCGGTCCGGTGTACCTCTCCACCTCCACCGTGATGTCGCGGTTGTTGCCGGTCGGGCCCCAGTAGTTCAGCTTGAAGTTCAGATGCCCGTACTTCCCGATCAGCTGCGTGGGCTTGATCTTCACGTAGGTCAGCGACTGCCAGCCGCCCTTCTGGAAGCCCAGGTACTTCTCCCACCCGTGGTACAGCGTGACCCGGCCGTCCTTCTCCCCGGCCCGCACGTTCACTTGGCAGACCGCCTCGCCCGTGCCGTTATGGATGCGGATCCAGTCGCCGTCCGCGATGCCCCGGCGCTGGGCTTCATTCGGGCTGAGGTACGCGATCGGCACGCCGCGCTGCAGCCGCAGCATGTAGCGGTTGTCGCGCCACGTGGAGTGGATCGACCACCGGCCGTGGGGTGTGTTCCAGTACAGGGGGTACTCCGCGTCGTCGAGCGGCTCCTTGTGTATCGGCAGCCCCTCGCCCAGCTCCAGGTACCAGGGATGATCGACGTAGAACTGCTGGCGCCCGGTGAGCGTCCGCCAGGGGCGCTTCTTCTCGACCTGGTGCGTGAACGGCGTGTAGGCCCGACCCTCCTCGATGTCGCTGTTCCACACCTCCGGGTCCGTGGCCACGAAGCGCTTCGGCTGCTCCTGCAGCCCGGCGTAGGTCATCCCGTGGGTCTCCTCGGAGTTGGCGAGGATGAAATCACACGCCTGCTCATCGGTGACCAGCGCGCCGTTGTCGGA
>VGFB01000037.1 GCA_016869015.1 Armatimonadota bacterium | reverse complement strand
AACGGGATGGTCGAGCAGGCGGTCTGCCGAGGCGAGAGCCGGCAGCCGTTCGGTGTCGAGGATGGGGGCGCCCATCTCGGCCCGCACCTCCTCCGGCCCCAGCACCGTGCACTCGCGGACGCCCGACAGCGTTTCGACGCGCATCTCCGCCGGCGCCACGCCGCGCTCGAAGGCCCACCGCGCGACGCAGCGCAGCCCGTTCCCGCACATGTCCTCGCTGCCGTCCGGATCGTAGTAGCGCATTCGTACATCCGCCACGTCGGAGGGCGACGTCACCAGCAGCCCGTCCGCGCCGACCGCGAAGTGATGGCGGCAGAGGGCCGGCGCCAACACGCCCGGATCGAAGGGCCGCGCCTCGGGCGAGTAGACCAGGGCGAAGTGATTGCCCAACGCCTGTAGCTTGGTGAAGGGAACGGGCATCGGTGTGTGGGTGTAGGCAGCTACCGCGACTCGACTTCCCACTGCACGGGGAAGGCGTCCCAGGGCGCGCGCTCCTCGTCGGGGTCGTCGTGGTTGTACGTCTCGGTGGGCAGGTTCAGGATACAGGCGGGCTCGAAGCCCAGGGGCATGAAGCCATGCCAGATGCCGGGGGGAATCTGCACCAGCAGGTCGTTTCCCCCGCCGAGGATGACCGTCTGCGCCTCCCCGCGTGTGGGCGAGCCGTCGCGATCGTCAAAGAGCCCGATCTTGGCCTTGCCGCGCAACAGGCAGAAATGGTCGGTCTGCTTGCCGTGCTTGTGCCAGGCCTTCACGACCGGGCCGTCCGGCTGGGGCTCGCACGTGGTGATGTACGCCTGGCCGAAGCCCACGAAGTGCGGGGCGTCGGAGCGCAGGATCTCCATCAGGAACCCGCGCTCGTCCACGTGACGCGTCAGGCGGATGACTCTCACGCCGTCGATCATGCCCAACCCTCCGCGAGCCGGGTTCCTGTGCCGGGACGGCTGTTGATGTTCCCCGGCGCGTCGGCCGATTCCTCCCGCTCGAAGGGCAGGAGGTGCCGCCAGCGAGGCCAACGAATCCGAGGCGGTGGGTGACTCCCACCTTGGGCTCTCGGAGGCACGCATGATCATCGAGAAGCACGGCCACGCGCGGGTCGCCCTGCTGGGGAACCCCTCAGATGGCTTCCACGGCAAGACGATCGCGCTGATGATCCGCAACTTCGCGGCCGAGGTTCAGCTGTGGGAGAGCCCGGAGCTGTCGATCGTGCCGCACCCCGAGCACGATCCGTCGAGCTTCTCCTCGCTGCGGGCCCTGCAAGAGACGGCGGCCGTTCAGGGCTACTACGGCGGCCGGCGCCTGCTCTTGGCCACCTGCAAGAAGTTCGCGGATGTCTGCCAGGCCCGCGGCCTCTCGCTGCTTCCTCGGCAGTTCACGATCCGCTACCACACGACCATCCCGCGGCAGGTGGGCCTGGGCGGGTCGAGTTCGATCATCTCGGCGGCCTTCCAGGCGCTGATGGACTTCTACGGCGTCCCGGCCGCGGCGCTTCCCCTGCCCGAGCGGCCGAACATCATCCTGGGCGTCGAGACGGAGGAGCTGGGCATCCAGGCGGGGTTGCAGGATCGGGTGATTGCCGTGTACGGCGGACTGGTCTACATGGACTTCGCGAAGGAACGGCTCGATAGGCAGGGCCATGGCGACTACGTCCCTTTGGACCCGGCCCTCGTCCCGCCGCTGTTCGTGGCGTGGGGAAGCACGGGGGGCGAGTCGGGGAAGGCGCACTCGCCCGTCCGCACGCTGTGGGAGGCCGGCGATGAGCGAGTACGGTCCGCCATGGCGCGCTTTGCCGGGTTCGCAGAGGAGGGCCGGCGGGCGCTGCAGGAGCGGGATGTCGCGCGCTTCGGCGAGCTGATGAACGCCAACTTCGACTTGCGCCGCAAGTTGTACGGCGACGAGGTCCTGGGGCGTCAGACCCTGAGCCTCATCGAGATCGCGCGGCGGCACGACTGTCCGGCCAAGCTGCCTGGCTCGGGCGGGGCGGTTGTGGGGCTGGCCCCCGAGGATGAGGCGGCCTTCAGGGCCCTCGTCCAGGACTATGAGGCGAACGGGTTCAGCGCCGAGCGCGTGATCGTCCATTCCTGACCCCGCCCGCCGACGATCGACGCACCTGGAGGCGACGATGCCCGACCTGCCCGTGCCGATCCTCTATGACACCGACATTGGCGACGACATCGACGATGCCTGGGCGCTGAGCGTGTGCGTCCGACATCCCCGCATCGAGCTGCTGGGGGTGACGACCGTCCACCGCGACTCCGAGCTGCGCGCCGCCCAGGCCCGGTTGCTGCTCGAGCTGGCCGGGGCCCCGGTCGAGGTGGCCGCGGGAGCGCGCGATGGGCTGGACCGGCTCTTCCCGCAGGTGCGGAACAACCAGGCGGACGTGCTGAGCGCTGAGGAGGAGGACCGCCTGCGCGCGGGTCGGGTCGACGGGGTGCGCTTCCTGGCCGAGAAGATCGCGCAGCATCCGGGCTGCACGCTGCTGCCGGTGGGACCGTTCACCAATGTGGGGCGGCTGATCGCGGAGTTCCCCGAGGCCTACCAACAGCTGGGGCGGCTGGTCATCATGGGGGGCCACGTCAGGCCGGATCGCCCCGATCCGGAGTACAACGCCTGCGTCGATCCGCGAGCGACCCGCATGATGTTCGAGTCCGGCAAGCCGCTGCTGATGGTCGGGCTCGACGTCACCTTGCGCTGCGTGATGACGCCCGAGGAGCTCGGGGCCATCGACGCCAAGGGAACGCCGCTGTCGCAGGCGATCATGGCGATGACCCGGCTCTGGCAGCAGCACGTGTCGCCGCCGGGCGGCCCGACGCGCACCCCCTGCATCCACGATCCGTTGGCTGCGCTCGTGGCGGTTGAGCCGTCCTTCGTGCGCACAGAGCCGATGTGTCTCACCATCGATGAGGAGGGCCGCTGCGTTCGGCGGGAGGGCGAGCCGAATGTGGAGGTGGCGGTCGATGTCGAGCCCGAAACGGTGCGCAGACGGATCGTTGACCTGATCGGCTGACGACTGCAGGCCTCCTCAGCGCAGCAGTCGCGCTTCCGCCCAGTTGCCGTGGTCGGCGGCGATGCCGTCCCCGCCATCCTCGACGATCAGCGCAAGCTCGCGCACTCCGCGAACCGGCAGGTCGAGCTCGACCGGGGGCGACTCCCGGCCCATGAGCGGGCTGCGGTACAGCTCGTGGCCGTCGGCTTCGACCACGAAGATGATCGACCGGACCCCGACCTCCTGATCGGCGCCGATGGTGGCTGCGAAGCGGGCGTGTCCGGCCGGCAGCTCGTAGACGATCCGCGAGTGAGCGTGCGTGCCCAGGCCGCGCCGGTAGACGCGTCCGGCCATCGTCATCGGCTTGCCCATCACGCTGACGTTGCGGCGCACCTCGCCCCAGCCCGCCGTTGCCTCTCGCCAGTCCAGCGCGTCGAGGAAGACGCCATCGATCTCCACGGTTCGCCTCGCCGTCGACCGTTCCGCGATGGCGGCGGTCTCGGTGTCGACGAGAGGCATCAGGGTGCGCGACCAGGATCGGTGCGCCGGGCGGCCGAGGGGGAAGGCCGGCCCGTCATCGAACGGCCGTGTCCGGCCGCTACCCTTCTCCACGCCCCGGACGTACGCGCCGAACTTCGCGGTCGGGCCGGGGACGGAGAGGCGGTAGGTCAGCTCGTGCCGGCCCGCCGGAACGTCGATCAGGAACCACTGCCACTCCTCCTCCGGCGGCGCACCCGTGGCGGCGAAGGCGCCCCGGGAACCGCTCTCTCGCGGGTCGGCGGGCGCATCGTCGAGCGTGGCCGAACACGTCGCCAACGGGCCGTCCGGCGGTCCCTCGACGAGGAGGCAGAGCTCGGCGGCCGTCGGGGTGTTGAGCCGCCCGGAGCCTGACACGACGAGCGCCGAGTCCGCATCGCCGTCCGGCGAAGTCCATGACGGCCCGTAGGCGGGCCGTTCGTCGCGAAACACCAGCCGCTCGAGGATCGGGCCTTCAGTCGCCCGCCATGTCGCCCCCGGCGGGGGCGACATCGGTGGACGTCCACGCCCTCGCACGGTCGGCACGACCTCCAGGACCACCGACTCGTACGGCCCCAGCGTGACGGCCGGCAAGGCGCCCCCGGCCTCGGCGCCGCCGAGTACCTCCCGGCACGGGTACAGCGTCCGGAGCTCTCGCGCGGGCAGGTCCGGACCCTCCGGCAGGGCCACCTCAGCCTCCTCGATCCAGGGGTTGCGCGCGAAGTACAGCGACCGTGCCTCGGCGGGGTAGGCATAGCCATACGCCTGCCGCAGCGTCGGATCGCCCCCGAACACAACCGGGTTCTGCAGCTGCTCGCGGTGAGCGCGGGCCCAGCGGATCAGCTCGGCGAAGAACCCCCACTCCCCGGCGTCCATGAAGCGCGGGTTGATGTACGTCGACTGGAACCAGTGGCCGCGCGCGACGGCCATCACGGCGTGGTTCCGGAACTCGCCCGGGCACTGCACGATGATGTCGAAGCACTCCAGGGCCGAGCTGGGCATCCAGAACGCGTCGCCCCCTCGCAGGTTGGCGATGTCCCGGCCCGTGGTCATCGACTCGATCCACTCGGGGCACGGGCCTCGACCGCGCGGGCTGTCGTCGCCGAACGGCCCGATGACGTACGGCGTGTGCATCAGCCACCAGGGGCTCGGATAGTACCCGAGGCACGTGGGCTCGAGCGCGATGTCGGGGTTCTGGGCGCGCAGGGCATCGAGGACGTCCATCAAGCCCTCGGCGATCGGCTGGTACGACTCGAAGCCGGGCCGGTGGCCGTGGGTCGTCGCCGAGCACGGCCAGGCGAGTCCGTCGAACTTCACGTGGCCCAGGTTCCCGGCGCGGCCGTGGCCCAGCACGGCCCGACGGAACGTCCGCTGGTAGCGGCCGCCGAGGGCCAGGCACGCGAAGGTCCCCACATGGGAGCCGGGCGCGACCTCGTAGCCCGCCTCGGCGAGCCAGGCGTTGTCCAGGGCCGGGGGATAGAGGCTGCTGGGGGAGACCCACAGGCCGGGTCGGCAGCCCACCTCCGCCAGGGCGTCGCGGATGCGGCGGAAGCCCTCGGGGTAGTGGGCGCGGTTGACGTCCCACACGGAGCGCGGGTCGGACCAGCCCATGTCCATCGCGTAGGAATCGAAGAAGAAGCCGGTGCGATCGTACAGCCCGGCCTTCAGCGCCGCGATGTTGTCCAGCACGTCCTGCTCGGAGAAGGGTACGGGCATCGTCCACCAGTTGTTGTAGTGGACGTGCATGTCGCGTGGCTTGACGCGAACCATGTCCAGGTAGCGGAGGAACGCGCGGCGGACGGCCTCGCGGTCGGGCTCGCCGTCTTCCACTGCTGCCGACCCGAACACCGCGGGAGGCACGTCCGTCCAGTCTGCGCCCACGAGCGTGTAAGAATGCTGAGCGATGTAGAGCGTCTGCTCGCTGATCTGCGACAGCGCCGAGGGGTGCTCGACGCCGGCGAAGACCCGATCGCCGATGATGGGGCATGACACGTGACCCGGGCCGATGCGCTCCAGCGCCTGGCCCGGCAGCTCGATCTCCAGCAGGCCCACCCGCTGGATCAGGACCGGCTCGGCAAGGGCACGCAGGCGGGTGCGGACGCGGAGGGTGCGTCCGTCCTCGCAGAAGGCGAATGCCTGTCGCACCTCGACGGCGGGCCGGGCCAAGAGGGCCTGCAGGGTCACCTCGGCGGCGGTCGGCGGCGCGCCCTCAGCCAGGATGCAGCCCACCTCGCCGAGGTTCGCGCGCGAGCCGTCCGGCGTCTGCAGGCTGAAGAGGGGCCCCCCGATTCGCCACTCACGCCCCGCCGCCGGGTCGCGGTAGGCGGACCAGCGGCAGCGGCCGTCCTCAGCGGAGAAGACCGCCTCGACCCCCTCCGGGCTGCGCAGGACGACGGGCTCGGGCGAAGCGGCGCAGGCTGGGGCCGCCATCAAGAGACAGGCGAGCGGGGCCATGGCTCACGCACCCGTCGGGGATTGATGCGGCACGCGGGCGCCCTTCGCGTTGTCCATCGCGCGATCCTGCGCGCGCCGGCCGGGAATCTCCGAGCAGGAGGCGGGAGAGTGGAGGAGATGGGTCCTCGCTTCGCGAACAACCGGGGTGCTGTCGGACTCGAACGCCACATGCCCAGGGAGGTACCGACCTCATGGCTTGCGTGAACCATGCCGACCGGGAGAGCACCGCGAAGTGCGTGACCTGCGCCGCCGAGATCTGCGACGAGTGCCGCACGGAGGTGGACGGGAAGAACTACTGCGCGAAGGACGTTCCGCAGCCCGCGGCGGCCGTTCCTCCGGCTCCGCCTCCCGCACCGCCCCCGGGGGCCGCGCCGCCGACCGCGGCGCCGGTCGCCACGGCTGCGGGGACCGATGACCCGAGTCAGGAGCAGCCGATCATGGCCGCGTTGGCCTACATCATCGGCATCCTGGCGATCATCATCCTGGTCACGGACATGAAGAAGAGCCGCTACATGCGGTTCCACGGCTTCCAGGCCCTGTTCCTGATCGTGACCTGGATTCTGTTCGGCATCGCGGCGGCCATCCTGCAGATGATACCGTTCCTGGGGGCGCTCATCGCGGCCGTCGGCTATCTGGGCCTGTTCGTTCTGGCCATCATCCTGGCGGTGAAGGCCTACAACAAGCAGGACATGGAAGTGCCCGTCATCACCAAGATGGCGCGGGAGCAGGCGGACAAGATGCGCGTCTAGGTTGCATCGGCCGGGGCCGACCTTCGGGTCGGCCCCGCTACCTTGGGGAGCCGACGAACCGGCTCACGATGGCACCCAGCCATCGGGGATGCTCCATGCTTCCGCCGCTCGCCGCCGCACTGGGGCCGGGGACGACGGTTCGGACGCAGGTGTGCGTCGAGGACCCGGAGTCCGGCCAGCAGGTCCGCATTCCCTTCATCGTGGCGCGTGGGGCGGAAGACGGGCCCACGCTGTGCCTGTTGGCCGCCCAGCGGGGCCTGGACATGAACGGCACCGCGGCCCTCCACCTGGCCTTGCCGCGGCTGGACCTCACGCGCTTGTCGGGCACCATCATCGGGGCCCCGGTCGCCAACCCCCCGGCGGCGCGGATCAAGCGGCACGCCTTCCCCAGCGACGATGGCTGGCCCCGGGCCTGTCTTCATGACATGAACGCTACGTGGCCGGGCGATGCGGAGGGTACCTTGACCGAGCGGATGGCCGCGGCGATCTGGGAGCAGTGCATCGAGTCGGCCCACGCCGTCGTGGATCTGCACTCCAGCCCGTCGTCGCGGGGGGCCATGACGCTCGTGCGGGCCACGTCGGACGCCAGCATGGCCTGCGCGAAGGCCTTCGGCATCCCTCACGTGCAGGTCACGAGGGAGATCGACCGGCGGGCGCTGTACGACGTCGCCGCGCGGCAGGGAAAGGCCGCGATCGAGGTGCGGCTGCCCCCTCCGGGCGCCATCGCTCCGGACAGCGTGCGGCTGGCGCTGACCGGCACCCGCAACGTGCTGGTGGAGTTGCACATGACGGATCGAGGCGCGCGGGCGGGCGAGACGGCGTTCGTGTTGCCCGAGTCGGAGCTGCGGGCGTGGCACGCTCCAACAGACGGAGTGGTTCTCAGCCACGTCGACCCCGGCTCCATCGTCCAGGAGGGGGCGCTCATCGCGGAGCTGCTGAGCCTGCACACGGCCGAGGTCGCGGCCGAGGCGATCGCGCCGTTCCGCGGCGTCGTCACGCTGCTCGGCTGCGCCGCCGACCCGGCGGGCCGGGCCACCGATCTGGTCGCCCAGGGCGAGTTGTACGCCCAGGTTGCACGCTGCGACCTGTGAGCAGAAACCGGGGGAGCTCGCCCCAGCCCTGCGGCGCCGGGTCGGGTCGCCTCCACCCGCCGGGCGCTTCCACCGCACGCGAGATCCTGTCGGACGTGCCCTTCCTCGACGTCCTCCGTCGCGCGGCAGGCCCGCGGTCGTGCTACCTCGTGGGTGGCGCCGTGCGGGATGGTATCCTCGGTCGGCCCTGCACTGACTTCGACTTCAGGCTGCCCGCAGCCCCGACCGTCGCCCGCACCATCGCCCGGCAGCTAGGGGGCACGCTCGTGGTGCTTCACGAGGCGCACGAGACCTCCCGGGTCGTCGTGAGATGCGCCCGCGGGCGGCTTGACCTCGACTTCGCGGCGCCAAGGCGCCCGGGCCTCCTGGCTGATCTGCGCGCCCGTGACTTCACGCTCAATGCCCTGGCCGTCGGCCCTCTTGGCGGTCGGCCGCGGCTCTTTGACCCGTGCGGCGGACGGGAGGACATGGCCGGCCGATGGGTGCGGATGACCGGACGCGAGGCCCTCGCGCAGGACCCGGTGCGAGTGCTGCGCGCGTATCGGTTCGTCGCGACGCTGGGGTTCCGCCTGGAGCGCGGCACGCGGCGGTGCTGTCGGGCCCTGGCGTCCCGGCTCTGCGAGTCGGCTGCCGACCGCCTGGGCGCCGAGCTGCTGCTCGCTTTGGCCGCGCCCGCCTGTGAGGCCGCCGTGCGTCAAATGGCGGAGGACGGGGTGCTGGCAGCCCTGATTCCGACCTTCGCGCGGACCGTCGGCATCGAGCAGGGGGGCGTGCACGAGTTCGATGTGGGTGAGCACAGCATCCTCGCGGCGGCGCGATTGGCCGACGTGCTGCGCCGGCCCGAGGCGTTCTTCCCCGACCACGCAGACCGCATCGCCGGGTATGTGGCTGATGGCCCGACCCGCGCCGGGCTCGTCCTGGCGACGCTTCTGCACGACCTCGGGAAGCCCGACCGACGCACATGGGGCGGGCGCCGGTGGCGGTTCTTCGGGCACGAGGAACTCGGGGCGGAGCTCGCCGGGCGCGCCGTCTCGCAGCTGCGGCTGCCCCGGCGGGTGCGCCGGCAGGTCAAGGCCCTGGTGGGAGCGCACATGCGCCTGCTGCCGTTCATGCAGAGCGACGACCCGACGCCCCGGGCGCGACGCCGCCTCATGCGGGACATGGCGCCCCACGGGGTCGGGGCCGTGCTGCTGGCTCTGGCTGACCGGCGGGCGCTGCGGTCCGAGCCGCGCTTCGATGATGATGGCGCGGCACTGCGCCGTCTCTCGGCCTTGCTGGCCTCGGGCGAAGGCGACCCGATCAGCCGCCGACAGGACTTGCCCGTGAACGGCGATGACCTTGTGAGCCTGGGGTTGACGCCGGGGCCGCAGTTCAGGGAGCTCCTGCAGGCGATCGAGGAGCTGTGGGTCGAGGGGCGCCTGGCAGGACGGCGAGAAGCCCTTGCGTGGCTTAGACGGCAGGTGGGGGCTTCGGATCCGGAGCCTGGGGTCGCCGGCGGCCCTGGAGGTCCAACGCGGGAAGGGGAGAGACTGTGATCGAGTTTGAGCGGGTGAAGTCGGACTTGCTGGAGTTGCTGCGGATCGACGCCCCGAGCTACCGGGAGGCGGCTGCGGCCGGGTGGTTGGCGGCGAAGCTGGCCGAGTTCGGCGTCGAGGCGCGGGACGACGGCACAGGCGGCGCGCTCCAGGGCAACTCGGGCAACCTCGTCGCCAGGATCCCCGGCAACCACGCTCCCGCGCTCCTGCTGAACGCCCACCTGGATAACGTCCCGCCCTGTGAGGGCGTCAACCCGGTGGTCGAGGGCGACATCGTACGCACGGACGGACGGACGGTTCTGGGCGGCGACGACAAGTGCGGCTGCATCGCGATCCTCGCCGCGCTGCGGGAGGTCGTGACCGCCGGCTTGGCCCACCCGCCGCTGGAAGTGGTGTTCACGGCCGCCGAGGAGACGGGTCTCGAGGGTGCCCAGGCCCTCGACTACTCCACGCTCACCGCGCGCCAGGGCATCGTGGCGGAGTCCGGCTCGGTGGGGGCCATCACGGTGAAGGCGCCCTCGGCCGATCGTTGGGACGCCGTGCTCAAGGGCCGCGCCGCCCACGCGGGCGTGGCGCCCGAGAAGGGCATCAACGCGATCCGGATGGCGGCCGAGGCCATCGCCGAGATGCGCGTCGGGAGGTTGGACGAGGAGACGACGGCCAACGTGGGGTTGATCCACGCCGGCGAGGCGCGGAACGTTGTGCCCCCGACGTGCACCGTGAGCGGCGAGGCGCGGAGCCACGACCGCGGCAAGCTCGACGCGCAGGTGAGCGATGTCCGCCGTTGCCTGGAGGAGGCGGCCCGCCGGCACGGCGGCGAGGTCGAGTGGCGGGTTAGCCGGACATACGAGGCCTTCGACATACCACGCGAGGCCCGGTCCTACGCCCTGGCCGAGGCCGGCGCGCGGGAGGTGGGGCTGGACCCGATCGCGCGGCCTACCGGCGGGGGCAGCGACGCCAACATCTTCAACGCCCACGGCATCGAGTGTGTAATCCTGGGCTGCAGTTCCTCAGACGTGCACACCACCGAGGAGCACGTCAGCCTTTCGGACCTCCACCGGGCCTGCGAGTGGCTGGCGCGGATCATCGAGATCGCGGGGCGAGGCTGACGGAGATGGGACGGGACGCCTACTCGGAGAGAGCGGCGGCGCCGCCCCCCGTGTCCTCAGGGCTGATCGCCTACGTACTGGCGGGGGGCCGGGGCTCGCGTCTGTCCGCCGAGAAGGGGTTCCTGGAGGTCGGCGGCGCACCAATCGTCGAGCGGGTCCTGGCCGCGGCGGCGCCCCTGGCCCGCGAGGTTGTCCTGGTCGGCGACCCTCTGTTGCTGCGAAGCCTGGGGCGGCGGGTCATCACGGAGGAGTCGCGCTTCGGCGGGCCGCTGGCAGCGGTGTGCGCCGCATTGGCAGATGCCCACCCCCTCGACGCGCTCATCGTCCCGTGGGATGCGCCCTTCCTCACGACGGCCGCCCTGGCCTGTCTCGTCGCCGGCCGGGGGTCAGCCGATGCGGCGGTGCCGCGCCGGGGAGAGCTCTTCGAGCCCTTGTGTGCGGTCTACGGGCCGGGCTGCCTGAACCCGGCGCGGGCGGCCTTCGAGGCCGGTCGACGGAGGGGCTTCGACTTCTACGACGATGTGGACGTGCGCTGGGTCGGCGAGGAGGAACTGGCGGCCTGCGGGGCCTGGGAGCAGCTGTTCCTGAACGTCAACACGCCCCAGGACCTCGCCCGCGCCCGACGGCTGGCACGTCTCGAGGAGCGACGAACGGGATGACTGCCAAGGACCGCGTGATGGCCGCCCTCGACTTCCGACCGCCGGACCGCTTGCCCCTGTACGACGGCTACTGGCCCGAGTTCGCCGCCGCGTGGCGCGAGGCGAAGGGGCTCGGACCGGACGCCGACATCCTCGACTACTACGGCGTGGACGTCGAGATTGCTGTGGGCGATGAGGGTCTGTCGCCCGGCGGCGCCGCCACGCTGGAGGAGACAGACCGGCACGTGATCCGGCGCGACAGCTGGGGCCGGGTCATCCGCACCGTGCCGGGCGGGTACTTCT
Source organism: Armatimonadota bacterium (assembly GCA_016869015.1). Taxonomy (GTDB): domain Bacteria; phylum Armatimonadota; class Zipacnadia; order Zipacnadales; family VGFC01; genus VGFC01. The sequence continues at coordinate 1,374 of VGFB01000037.1, read as the reverse complement.
ACGAGCAACTGGAGAGCGCCGTCTCTCGCCCGGCCGACCTCGAGAGGCTGTCGATCGATCCGCCCGACGCGGCTTTGCGCTATGTCGGGCTCGACGACCGCATGGCCGCAGACAAGCAGCGCTTCTGCGTGTTCGCCAAGGTGGGAGGCCCCTTCATCCGGAGTCAGTTCGTGCGCGGCGAGGCCGACTTCCTCTGCGACCTGGCCGCCGATCCGACCTTTGCGCGTGAGCTGGCCACGCTGATTGGCCGCCACCTTATCGCGATCGGGCTCGAGGAGCTGCGACGCTGGGACCTGTACGACACCGGAGTCTGGATCTTCGACGACATGGCCTCCAATCGGGGCCCGATGTTCTCGCCGCGCACTGCCGACGACGTCCTCGTACCCGTCTGGGCGGAGATGGTGCGGGCCTTCAAGGCGGCCGGCGCTCGCAAGGTGATCCTCCACAGCGACGGCAACATCGGCCCGCTACTCGACCGGTTCATCGAGATCGGCTTTGACGGCATCAACCCGGTCGAACCGAAGGCCGGGCTCGACATCGTCGCCTTGCGGCGGCAATATGGCGACCGTCTGGCCTTGCTCGGCGGGCTGGATAACGCCCACATCCTGCCTCGGGGCGACCTCGCGGAGGTGCGCGAGCACGCGCACCGGCTGGTTGACATCGGCCGCGAAGGCGGCGTCGTGGCGGGCATGCACTCGGTCGGCCCCGACATCTCCGTGGCGACCTATGACGAGGTCGTGCGGGTCCTGCGGTCGGCTGATTCCCAGGCGCTGTAGCCCCTCCCGGCCCTTCTCCGCTTCTCCCGCTGCCGGCAGCCAATGCTGCGTCATAAGGGTGTCTATAGTGATCTCATGGCATATTTCATGTGCATATATGTGCTTGAATAGGGCCCAGGAGAGTCCAGGAACCTCCGCACCCGATCAGGCGTCTATGGATTCGGGTTCGCCCACTGGCGTGATTGCTCAGGATGTGCTATCTTAGAAGCGGAGGGGAGGTCTGACAGCAATGACTAAGGTCGTCCTACGCGAGGGCGAGAGCCTGGACGCCGCGCTGAGGCGGTTCCGTAAGGACTTGGCCAAGTCCGGCGTGTTGCGCGATGCCCGCAAGCACGAGCACTATGAGAAGCCCAGCGAGAAGAAGCGCCGGGAGAGGGCGAAGCGCCTGCGCAAGGCCAGGTAGCGATTCTGTCCGATGCCCGATCGAATGCGGCCGGGGCGGCCTAGCAGCCCCGGCCTTTTCGATTGTTGTGGGACTGCAGGCAGGCCAGGTCGTTCCCTAACGCGAACCTGCGTCCGAGGCGCGGTGGGCCACGGCAGCCACGGGCTCGCCGAGGAGAAGGGGGCCCCTTGGGGGACAGTGCGACGGGTTGGATCA
>VGFB01000036.1 GCA_016869015.1 Armatimonadota bacterium | reverse complement strand
CTTCCCGAACCCCGATCCGCCCCGCGTCCCTCCGGACGACAACCCGGTCGGCTCGTACCGACGGACGTTCACGCTGCCGGAGGCGTGGGCCGGGCGTCGCGTCATCCTGCACTTCGCCGGGGTCAGCTCCGCCTTCTACGCGTGGGTCAACGGGCAGCTGGTCGGCTACAGCCAGGACAGCCGCACCCCGGCCGAGTTCGACGTTACGGCCCACGTGGGGCCGGGGGAGAACGTCCTCGCGGTCGAGGTGTACCGGTGGTCCGACGGTGTGTACCTGGAAGACCAGGACTTCTGGCGCCTCAGTGGCATCTTCCGCGATGTCTGCGTGATCGCGCGAACCGACGTGCACATCCGCGACTTCTGGGTGCACGCCGATCTCGACGAGGACTATCGGGACGCCGAGCTGCGCGTGGAGCTCGACCTGGCGAACTGCGCCGGGGATGACCGGGACTGTCGGGTCGAGGCCCGGCTGCTTGGCCCGGAGGGCGAGGCGGTCTGCGTCCTCGGTGCGGGGCAGCACGTTGCAGCAGGGACGGAGGCGCAGACGACCCTTACGGGCCACGTGGCCGCACCGCTGAAATGGTCGGCCGAGGAGCCTCACCGGTACACGCTGCTGCTGACGCTGAGCGACGCGGAGGGGAACCTCCTCGAGGCCATCCCCTGTCGGGTCGGGTTCCGCAAGGTGGCGATCCGGGGCGGACAGCTGCTGGTCAACGGCGTGCCGGTCCTGCTGAAGGGTGTGAACCGGCACGAGCACGACCCGGACACGGGGCACGTGATGTCCCGCGAGTTGATGCTCAAGGACATCCGCCTGATGAAGCAGCACAACATCAACGCGGTCCGCACGTGCCACTACCCGGACGTGCCGGAGTGGTACGACCTGTGCGACGAGTACGGGCTGTACGTCGTCGACGAGGCGAACATCGAATCCCACGGCGCGCAGCACCTGGCGAGCGATCCGGCCTGGCGCGAGGCGCATCTGGACCGCACGATCCGCATGGTCGAGCGGGACAAGAACCACCCCTCGGTCATCATCTGGTCGCTCGGCAATGAGGCGGGTGACGGCCCGAACTTCGAGGCGACCTCCGCCTGGATCCACCAGCGCGATCCCTCCCGACCCGTGCACTACGAGCAGGCGCACACCCGCCCTCACACGGACATCATCTGCCCCATGTACTCGCCCGTGTCGCGGATCGTGGAGCTGGCGCGCGACAACCCCGACCGGCCGGTGATCCTCTGCGAGTACTCGCACGCGATGGGCAACAGCAACGGGGGGCTGGCGCGCTACTGGGAAGCCTTCGAGGCGGTTCCGAACCTGCAGGGCGGCTTCATCTGGGAGTGGGTGGAGCACGGCCTGCGTAAGCCCGTGCCCCCCGAGTTCGCACCGGACGAGGCGACGTACTTCGCCTACGGCGGGGAGTTCGGTCCGCCGGACGTGCCCAGCGACGGCAACTTCTGCATGGACGGCCTCGTCATGCCCGACCGCACGCCTCACCCCGGTCTCGCCGAGGTGAAGGCGGTCTACCAGTCCATCAAGGTCGAGCCCGTCGACCTGCACGCCGGGCGCATCGCGGTGACGAACGCTTATGCGTTTCGTAGTCTGGCGGGTATCGAGATGGCCTGGGAGGTTCGGGCCGGGGAGGTCTTGCTTGCTGAAGGCGCCGGGCCGATGACCCTCGGGCCCGGCGAGCGCGAAGAGGTCACCCTCCCCTTGGCCGACCTCGCCCTGCCCCACGACCGCGGAGCGTGGCTGGACGTGGTGTTCCGGCTCACGGAGCCGACCCGGTGGGCCGGGGCGGATCATGTCGTCGCCTCGGCGCAACTGCCGTTGCCCCACGAACCCGAGACCGCCGCCATCGCCGCCGAGGAGCTCGCGCCCCTGACCGTCCTGGAGGAGGACGACGTCATCCAGGTCGCGGGCGAGGGCCTCTCGGTCGCCTTCAGTCGCGCCCGCGGCACGTTGACCTCTCTCCTGGTCGGCGGCGTGGAACGGATCGTCTCGGGCCCGGTCCCCCACTTCTGGCGCGCGCCGACGGACAACGACCGCGGCAACAAGATGCCCGAGCGGTGCGGCATCTGGCGTCACGCGGGACGAGATCGGGCGGTCGAGGGGCTCGCTGTCGAGCAGCCGAGCGCGGGCGTGGTTCGCGTGATCGTGAACTGCCGCCTGCCGGAGACGGACTGTCGATGGGACACGGTGTTCACGGTGCTCGGCAGCGGCGAGGTCGTGGTGGAGGCCGCCTTCGAGCCCGGCTCGCGGGAGCTCCCTGAGCTGCCCCGGATCGGGGTGCAGATGACCGTGCCCGAGAGCTTCCGGACGGTCGAGTGGTACGGCCGTGGGCCCCATGAGAGCTACTGGGATCGGAAGACGGGTGCTCACGTCGGTGTGTACCAGTCGACGGTGGACGCGATGTTCGAGAACTACTCCGTGCCCCAGGAGTATGGGAACCGGACCGACGTGCGCTGGGTCGCCCTCGACGATGGCGCGGGAGCGGGTCTGCTGGTTGTCGGCCGGCCGCCGGTCGGTTTCAGCGCCCACGCCTACACCACCGATGACCTGGAGCAGGCCGCCCACGCGTACGAGCTGACCCGGCAGCCCTTCGTGGTGTTGAACTTGGACCTGCAGCAGACCGGTGTCGGGGGCAACGACAGCTGGGGCGCGCGACCCGACGAGGATGTGACGCTCCGGCCGCAACCCTATCGCTTCGCCTTCCGGCTTGCGCCGGCGCCCGGCGACACCGCCGCCCGGATGGAGGCGGCGGCCCGATCCGTTGGGCTGGAGGACTGACACGACCCATGAACCCCGGTTTCCTGCTGCAGCGCCCGCCCCTGCTATCGCCCGATGACCTCGCGCGGATCGAGGAGGCGATGGTCCGGCTCCTCGAGCAGGTCGGCGTGCGCGTCCTGGATGGGTCGCTGCGGGACACGCTGATCTCCCGAGGTTTCCGCTCCCAGGGCGAGTTCGTCTTCCTCGAGGCAGCTGTCACGCGCGAGTTCCTTGCCGACGAGCGAGTGAGGGGTGGCCGGCGCTCCGGGCCGCTTCCGGCTGGGGACCTTGCCGAGTGGATCACCCTCGGCGTGTGCCCTTACCCCCAGCACGTGCACGATCTCGCGACCGACCGGCTCGTGCCCTTCACGGTGGAGCGGCTGACCGAGGCCGTGAAGCTGGTGGATGTGCTGGCGGAGCGCGGGGTCAGGTCCAGCCCGCCCGGTTGTCCGACCGACCTTCCCCCGGCCCTGCAGCCCGTGATGCAGTACTGGCTCGCCGCGACCTACTCGCGTCACGGGCGCACGCCCCCCGACCCCAAGGCTGAGATCACCTTCCCCTACGTCGCCGCGATGGCCGAGGCTCTCGGGCACCCGATCCGGCACCTGCCGGTCTACGTGTTCAGCCCGCTGACCCTCGGCGGGGAGTCCCTCCGCTGCGTCTTACGCTTCCATGATCGACTGGAGGCCATCGGGGTCAACTCGATGGCTGCGCCGGGCTCGACGGCGCCCATCGAGGTGGGGGCGGCGCTCGCGCTGGCGGCCGCCGAGGTGATTGGCCCCGTCATCCTGCTGCGGGAGGCCCTCGGTCTCCCGGTGCACTGGTGGGTGTCGATCCACCCGGTCGATCTCGGCTCGCTGGCGATGGTGTTCGGCTCGCCGGAGAGCACCCTCTTCCAGCTCGCAACCCGCGAGCTCAACGCGCACCTGAGCGGCGGTCAGTGGCCGCCCTGGGCCGACAACCCGCGGACCAACGCGAAACTCCCCGGCCCGCAGGCCTGCGCTGAGAAGGCGAGCCTCATGACGCTGGGCGCGCTCCTCGGCGGGCAGCACTTCGGCGCGGCCGGAACGCTGAGCCTGGACGAGGTCTTCAGCGCCGAGCAGTTGGTCTACGATCTGGAGATCCGCGATCACGTGCAGCACCTTGTCGGGGGAATCAGCGGGTCCGTTGATCCGCAGAGCTGCGTCGACACCGTGGCGGCGGGCATCGACGCCGGGAGCTTCGCCGGACTCGACAGCACTCTCGACCGCTTCCGCAGCCTCTACTGGCGCCCCCGGCTGTTCGAGCGCGACTTCGTCGGAGGGTGGCAAGCGAAGGGCAGCCCGTCCGTTCGGGCGAAGGCGCACGCGCTCATCGCCGAGTGCCTCCGCAGGCATGAGTACCGCCTGGAGACGGACCTGCAGACCGAGTTGGACCGCATTCTGGAGGGGGCGCGAGCGGCTCTCACCTGAGCCATCGAGATCGTCCCAAGGGGCCTGCCATGTCTCAGCACCGCGGCGTCGCGCGTTCGCTGGCGCTTTACGACCGGGCCCGGGGCTTGATCCCCGGCGGCACGCACCTGTTCGGGCGGCGGGCCGAGCTAGGCGCCTGGGGCGCGATGCCCATCTTCGCCGAGCGGCACGCGGGGGGCCGGTTCTGGGATGTCGACGGCCACGAGTACGTCGACCTGCTGATGGGCGCGGGAGCCATCATCCTCGGCCACGCCTACCCGCCAGTCGTGGAAGCGGTGCAGCGGCAGGCGGCCCTCGGCACGGGGTTGACGATCAACCACCCGCTGGAGGTCGAGCTCGCAGAGCTGCTGACTGAGGTCATCCCGTGCGCTGAGAGGGTGCGGTTCTGCAAGGGGGGCGGCGAGGCGGACGCGATCGCGATCCGCATCGCCCGCGCCGCGACGGGGCGCGACAAGGTGGCCTTTTGTGGCTATCACGGCTGGCACGACTGGTACATCGCCGCCAACCTGGCCGATGACACCACCCTCAACGCGCACCTGATGCCGGGCATCGAGCCGCGCGGCGTGCCGAAGGGGCTGACCGGCACCGCCATCCCGTTCGCCTACAACAACCTGGACTCGCTGCGCGCGGTGCTCGACGCGAACGACGGGCAGATCGCCGCGATCATCATGGAGGCCTGCCGCTCCTTCGTGCCCGAGCCCGGCTTCCTGGAGGGCGTGCGCGAGCTGGCGAGCGCGCGGGGCATCGTGCTGATCTTCGATGAGGTGGTCACGGGCTTCCGCGTCGCCCTTGGGGGCGCGCAGGAGCTCTACGGCGTGACGCCCGACCTGGCGACCTACGCCAAGACGCTCTCCAACGGCTTCGCGCTGGGGGCCGTGGTGGGCAGGCGCGAGGTCATGGAGTGCGCCGCCGACTCGTTCATCAGCAGCGTCTACTGGGCCGAGGCGACGGGCCTCGCCGCGGGGCTGGCGTCCGTACGGGCAATGCGCGAGGTCGACGCCGCGGGGCAGGTCCGGCGACGCGGTGAGGCCTTCATGGCCGCCCTGCGGCAGATCATCGCCGACAGTACCGTGCCTGCCGAGTGCTTCGGGCTGCCGCCCTTCCCCTTCGTGCTCTTCCGCCACGCGACGCCTGAGACGAACCTCGAGCTGTCCACGCTCTATATGCAGGAGATGGCCCAGCGCGGCATCTTCGCCATCGGGGTGAACTACTTCTGCGTCGACCACACCGACGCGGACCTCGACCAGGTGCTGACCGCCGCTCGCGAGACGTTCGGCGTCCTCGCGCAGGCCCTCGACTCCGGCGACGTGAAGTCCTTCCTCGAGTGTCCGGTGAAGCAGAGCGGGTTCCGCCGATTGGTGTGAGGCTGGAGGCGTCGAATGAAGCTGGAACACGCGACCCTACACAACCTCCTCTCGCTGGAAGGCCGAGCGGCCCTGGTCACCGGCGGTGCGGGGTACCTGGGGCGCGCGATGTGCGAGGCCCTGGCGGAGCTGGGCGCGCGGGTTGCCATTGCCTCACGCGACGTGGCGAATTGCGCGCGGGTGGCGGAGGAACTGGGTGATGGTCACCTCGCGCTGCCGCTGGACATCGCTTCCGGGCAGAGCGTCCGTGCAGTGGTGGCCGCGGTGATCGAGCGACTGGGCGGGCTGCACGTCCTCGTGAACAATGCCTACAGCGGGCCGGCGGTGAAACTCGAGGCGGCGACGGAGGACGACTTCGCAGCCTCGCTGACCAAGGGGGTCACATCCTGCTTCGTGGCCGCCCAGGCGGCGTGGCGGCACATGCGCGAGCATGGCGGCGGCAGCATCATCAACATCGCCAGCATGTACGGCCTGGTGGGGAGCTACCCCGATGCCTACGAGGGGACGGACTTCGCCAGTCCGCCCAACTACCACGCCGCCAAGGGCGGGGTCCTTCAGCTCACGCGACATCTCGCGGTGTACTGGGCGAAGGACGGGGTGCGGGTGAACGCCATCAGCCCCGGCCCCTTCCCCCGCACCGATCAGCGGTCGGAGTTCGCCGAGGTCATGGGGCGCCTGCAGGCCAAGTCGCCGCTCGCCCGCATGGGCCAACCGCACGAACTGAAGGGCGCCGTCGCGCTCCTCGCCTCGGACGCGGGCAGCTACATCACGGGGCACAACCTGGTGGTCGACGGCGGCTGGACGGCGTGGTAGAGGCCTCAGGGGGCGACTCGTCCGACGCGATGGCCTCCTGAACGACCTCATCGGGCTCGGACGCCAGCGCCTCGGCCCAGGCAGGCTCGAAGGCCTCCTCGCCCAGCAACCGGCGTGCGGCCGCGAGGGCCTCATCGAACTCCGGCGTGCAGGCCGGGAACCGCGGGGCGCCCAGTCTGTCGCGCAACGCTTCGCCCGCTCCGAGCAACCGGATCGCGCGTCTTGCATCCCCTTCGGCCGCTGCCAGGCTCCCCAGCGATTCGAGGCACTCCGCGACGGGCACTCGGTCGCTGGCGCTCCGGGCCCGCGCGAGGGCTTCACGGAAGAACGCGTCGGCACGGTCGGCCTGCCCGCGGGCCTGTGCCACTCGTCCCAGGCTAGCGAGGAAGAAGCGCTCGAGGGCGGAGGAGTCCGAGGCCGCGCACAGCGCCATGCCCTCCTCCAGGGCATGCTCGGCGTCGTCGGGCCCTTCCAGCCTCAGCAAGGTCCCGCCGAGGCCGTTCAGGGCGATCAGCTCCGTCTGCCGCGCCCCCGTCTGACGCGCAAGGCGCAGCGCCGTGTCATACTGCTCGCGCGCTTCCGCCCACGCACCCTCGGCGGCGAGCACTCCGCCCAGGCTAGTGCGGCAGTTCGCCTCGCAGTCCGGCACCGAGGGTGTGAGGGCCAGCTGCAATGCTTGACCAAGGAAGTAGCGGGATCGGGCGTAGTCGCCCAACGCGCACGAGAGCACACCCACGGCCCGCAACTGGTTGAGCTGCAGGAAGTGGGAGTCCAGCCCGTTGGCCAGAACCAGGGCCGCCTCGGCGTGTTCCAGCGCCACGTCGTAGGCGTAGTCCATCTGCGCCAGCCACGCGCGGCTGACGCGCGCGTTGTACTGCAGCAGCGGATCGGACAGCCGCGGCTCGATCTCGTCGAGGACCGCGCCCAGACGGCGGAACGTCCCCTCGTCACCCACCTCCCGCGCCGCGTGCCCGACCAGACACACCACCCCCAGCAGCTCCCCGCAGTCGCCGATCTCCCGCGATAGCGCCAGCAGCTCCACACCGAACCGGTGTGCCTTCGCCGGGTCACCCTCCTTCACGGCCTCCCCGATCAGTGACCGCAGGATCGTGGAGCGCAGGGCCTTCGGGGCCGTGCCCGAGGCGCTCAGCGCCAACGCGTCCTCCAGCTGCCGACGGGCCTCGCGGCGCAGGCCCAGCACGTCCCAGACCGAGCACAGCATGCTCGTCAGGCGTAGCGCCCGGGCCACCTGATCCGGGCGGCCCTTGGCCCACTCCAGCGCCGCCCGCAGATTGTGCAGCTCCCGGCTCAGCTGCGCCAGCGGCTCGGCCGGGGCCGCGCCCTGCAGGCCCGGTACCCGCTCTTCGGCGAGGGCGGTGTAGTAGGCGCTGTGTCGGCCGCCGCATTCCCCAGCGTGTGCCAGCCCCTCCAGCCGCTCGGACGCGTACTGGCGCACCGTTTCCAGGAACCGGTAGCGCATCTCGCCTCCGCTCTCCTCGATCAGCACCAACGACTTGTCCACCAGGCTGAAGAGCACGTCCCGGATATCGACGCCGCACAGGCCGCAGACCGCCTCGGCTGCCTCCAGCCTCCACCCGCCCGCGAACACCGAGAGGCACGCGAACAGCGCGCGTTCTGCCTCGGTCAACAGGTCGTAGCTCCAGTCCACCAGCGCCCGCAGCGTCTGCTGTCGCGGCAGCGCCGTCCGGCTGCCCCCGGTCAGCAGCCGAAAGCGGTCGTCCAGCTGCCGGGCGATCTCCTCCACCGGCATCGCGCGCACCCGCGCCGCCGCCAACTCGATCGCCAGCGGGATGCCGTCCAGTCGTCGGCACACCTGCTCGACGGCCTGGGCGTTGCCCCCGGTCACGGTGAAGTCGGGCCGGGCCGCCGTCGCCCGCTCGATGAAGAGGCGCACCGCCTGACACTGACACAGCGTGAAGCTGCCGTCCTCCAGCGGCTGAGGGTCCGGGTGCGAGCAGAGCAGTGAGGGAACGCGCCACGCGGTCTCGCCCGGCACACGCAGCGGCTCCCGGCTGGTGGCGAGAAGACGCACGCGCGGACAGGCGCGCAGGACGAACTCGGCCAACTCGGCACAGGCGTGGATCAGGTGTTCGCAGTTGTCGAGGATCAGCAGCCCCTCTCGCGACCGCAGATGCTCCAGGAGTTGGGCCCTCAGCGGTTGCGTCGGCTCCTCGGTCAACCCCAGGGCGGACAACGCCGCCTGCTCCACCAGCGCGGGGTCGGTCACCGGGGCGAGATCGACGAACCACACGCCGTCGGGGAACGCGGGCAGCACCTCGGCCCCCAGGTGCAGGGCCAGCCGCGTCTTGCCGACGCCCCCGGTGCCGGTCAGGGTGAGCAGGCGCGCGCGATCCAGGAGGCCTTTGAGTTCCACAAGCTCATCGTCTCGACCCAGGAGCGGCGTCGGCTGGACCGGGAGGTTGTTGGGGTAAGACGCCAGGCCCCTCAGCTCGGGGAAGTCGCGCGGCAGGTCGGGGTGGATGAGCTGGAAGACGATCTCGGGCTCGATCAAGTCGCGCAGACGGCAGCTGCCCAACTCGCGCAGACGCGCGCCGGCCGGCAAGTCCCGACTGACCCGCTCCGCGGCGGCCGCGGAAAGCAGGACCTGGCTGCCGTGTGCGGCGGTGGTCAGCCGCGCGCAGCGGTTGAGCGCCGGACCAAGGTAGTCGCCCTCACGCTCCTCGGCCTCCCCGACGTGCAGACCCATGCGGACCCGCAGCGGACGGGGCAGTTCCCAGTTCTCGGCCGTCACGTCCAGCTGGGCCGCGAGGGCGGCGGCGAGGGCGGGACGGGCGGCCGGGAAGACCGCGCAGACGCCATCACCGGTGTGCTTGAAGACGCGGCCGCCCGCCTCGGCAAAGCGCGAGGCCAGCAGATCGTCGTGCCGCGTCAAGGCAGCGCGCATGTTGTCCGGCGCTTCATCCCAGAGCCGGGTGCTGCCCTCGATGTCCGTGAAGAGGAAGGTGACCGCCGGCGTCCTCAGAAACTCTGACGTGGCGCATCCCTGCCTTGCCGGTCGCCCAGGCGACGGCGTTCGCTGTCCGCCTGGAGGGCTCAACACCCTCTTGCCCCGGACAAGTGCCTTGCCCCCAAGACAACGAGACCCGGCGCGGGGCTGCGCCGGGTCTCGTGGCGGCTGCCAGACCGCGAAACACTACTTCGACGGGTCCAGGTCGATAGTGATCACCTGCCGCTCGCCTTCGGGGTTCATGCGGGCGATGCGGACGATTACGTACTTCTCCCCGTTGTCCTTGGCCTGCTGGATCACCTGGGTGACGTCCTGCGCCGTCTTCACCTCGGTTACGTTGGCCTTCAGGATCACGTCCCCGGGAAGGAGTCCCTTCTCGGCAGCCTCGCTGTTGGGAGCCACTGCCTCGATGTAAACCCCTTCCTTCTCCGCCAGGCCCTTCTCTTCGGCAACCGCCGGCGTGAGGCTCCCGAGCGTCAGGCCCAGAACCTGCGTGGCGGTCGTCGGCGTCTCCGCCGGCTTCTGCTCCGGTTCCGCGTACCCCGTATACTGCGCCGGGGTCTCGCCGAGCGCGATCTTCACCTCGCGCGGCTTGCCGTCCCGCACAACGCTGAGCGTCAACTCCTCGCCCGGCCGATGGCTTGCGACGGCCTTCTGCAATGCCCAGGAGTCCACGACCGACTCGCCGTTGATCGCCACGATCACGTCTTCGGCCTGCAGATCGCTGCCCTTGGCAGGACCGTCCTCCCGGACCTCCTCGACGAGCACCCCGCCGTCGGGCACCTTGTACCAGTCGCGCTTGTTCTCGTTCAGGTCGCGGATGGAGATCCCCAGCCAGCCGCGGGCGTAGCGGCCCTCGGCCTTGAGCAGCGGCAGGACCTGCTCGACCGTCTCCGCCGGGATGGCAAAGCCAATCCCGACGTTGCCCGGCACGCCGGGGCTGAGGATCGCGACGTTGACTCCGATGACGTTGCCGTCCAGGTCCATCAGCGGTCCGCCGCTGTTGCCGGGGTTGATCGAGGCGTCCGTCTGGATGATGTCCCCGATCCGGAACTTGGCGCCCGGATGGTCGAGGAAGCGGCCCTTCGCGCTCACGACGCCCACCGTCACCGTCTGCTCGAGCTGGAAGGGCGACCCAACTGCCATCACCCACTCGCCGACCTTCAGGTCCTTTGAGTTGCCGACCTTCAGCGTCGGCAGGGGGCGCCCGGCGTCGACCTTGATCAGCGCCAGCTCGGTGCGCGGGTCATCCCCGACCACCTTCGCGGGGTATTCCTTCTTATCGTTCTCGCGGTCGTGGAGCGTGACCCGGATGTCGGTCGCGTCCTTGATCACGTGCGAGTTGGTGACGATGTAGCCGTCCTCGGAGTAGACCCAGCCCGAGCCGAGGCTGAGGTTCTGGTCCTCGCCGGGCGGAACGGCCTCGTCGCCTTCACCCCTGCCCTCACCCTCACCCTCGCCTTCAGGCGGTTGGATGCCCCAGCCGCGGAAGAACGGGTCATCGAAGAAACGCCGGAACTCCTCCGGCATCCGCCCCATCGCGCGCCCTCGCGCCATCGGCGTTCGGACCGTGATGTTCACCACGGCCGGCTTCGTCTCGGAGGCGATCTTCACGAACGCGCTCTCCAGCCGCGACGCCGTGTCCTGGGCCGTCGCGGCGGGCATGGGCCGGTTTGCGCCCTGCCCGTACAGCACCAGGAACGTGCCTGCCGCGCCCACCAGCGCGCTCAGCAGGATGATCAGGATGTGGGTGTGCCTGTGGCTGTGGGTCTCTGCCATCGTTCCATGCCCCTTCTGTATTCCTGCCCCCCGAACAGAGGCGTCGAGGCGCGGGAAGCCTCGTTTCCGTTAGCTTAGACGCATGGCTTCCACCGAAGGTTCTCGGTCCGGACATCGCCCCCGCGCCAAGGTGGCGCAGATCCGCGTCACGAGCGCGGCGTTCTCCTCGACCGCCTCCTCGTGTTCCATCCCCACGGCCAGCATGTCGGTCGGCTTCAGTCCGGTCAGCGCGCAGGTGAACCCCTCGAGCGGCGTCACCTTCGCGCCGCCGCCCAGTGTCTTGATCGCCAGGACCGGCTTCGCCGTCTCGTTGATCGCCATCACGGCGGCGTGATAGTCGCAGTAGATGCGCAGGCTGTTGAGGGTCGTCGTATAGAAGTCAACGTCGTAGCCTCGTCGGTCGGCCTCCCGCAGGATGAAGGCCTGATGCGTGCCCAGCCCCGCCACCATGCCCCGCTCGTGGATGAGCGCCAGCCACTCGACCACGTCGTCCAGCCGATCGCCCTCCTGGGGCACGATCCCGCCGACGTAGTTGTACTGGAAGCACGAGTCCACGACGCCGCCCTGGATGTAGCAGGCGTTCGCGCCGTCGTCGGCGATCATGTCGATCGACTCCCGCTGGAAGGTCGGGCCGCCGTGAGTGTAGGCGATCCACTGCATCCGGATACCGCAGCGGCGCTCGAGCACCTGAAGAGCCTGGGCCATCGTCCGACCCTCGTCGTAGTTGCACGCCACCGTGTTGACGCCGACTTCCAGGCACTTCTCCAGCACCTCACTGATCCGCTGCGGCGTGAACGTCCGGCGTTGCCACTGGTCGTGCGCCGGCGAGCGGTAAGAGTACCCCATGAAGGGGTTCGAGCCGCACACGAGCCGACTGACCGAGAGGGATCCAAGGCGGACTTGGGGGAGCTCGCTCACGGACAGCCCTCCTGCAGGACCGGGATGCGCGTCACCGGTCTCACTTCCTCGCAACACCCGCCGAATCCCTCTCGCTCCGGGACGCCATCGGCCTTCCGCCTCGGAACCGGGCGACAGGCCGAGCGGTTCAGACGGATAGGACCCGACGTCGGACGGAGGGGCGCATGGCCGGCCTCGCATCACGCCGCGAGCCCAAGGAGCTCCGCTGGCTGTACGAACGCCTGCTGGGGCGCCTGCCCCTGCTGCGCAGCCTGCCGACGCGCCGCTCCGTGCTCCTGCAGCTGCTTCTGATGGAGGTCCTGGCGCTGGGGAGCTGCTGGGGGCTGGAGCTGGGCCGGGACACAGCGATCGCCGGCTCTCTGACGGTGCTGGCGGTCGCGATCTGGTCGGAGCTGCTCCTGGTGGTGGCACCGTCGCTGCGGGTGCCGCTGCCGCCGCTGACCGGCGAGGCCGCGCGGGTCGTCCACTGGTACCGGACCGCGATGTTCCACCGGCTCCACCCCGAAGCCGCTCCCGGTGGGGCGCTGCTCCTGCTGGTCGGCTACCTTCTCTTCCGACCGGGGAGCCCTTCGTCCGGCGCCATTGATCTCTTCCTCGGCCGCGAGCCTCACCCGGCCCGGACGGGCGTGACGATCCTCGTCCTGCTTCTGATATGGGATGTCTGCTATCGACAGGGCGTTGCGGCCTGGGTGGCTCTGCTGTCGGCCTGGCGCGCGCGGCAGCTCTGCCGGGCGGAGCTCATGGACCGACCGGCGGACCGGCCGCGACCCGAGTGGCTCTATCACTTCCGCCGGCTGGACCGTCGCTTGCTGTGGTT